>JAUNAN010000033.1 GCA_030527595.1 Lachnospiraceae bacterium
AGGAGGAAACTATGAAAAGAAAGAACATGACAAAGGTGCTGGCCGGCGCTCTTGTTGCTGCAATGTGCGGCGGAATGCTCGCAGGATGCGGCAGCAGCTCATCCGCAACAGAGACTGCAGACGGCAGTGCAGCTTCTGCTGCTTCCACGGCATCTGCTGAGGGCGAAGTCACTATCAGCTTCCCGACATCCTGGGTCGGCGTCAGCGTGGGAACTGAGTGGTTCAATGATAGAATGGAAGCCTTCAACGCTGAGTACGGCGGAAAGATCAAGGTGGACATTGAGGAGATCGCAGGCGATCAGGCATATGTGGATAAGATGAAGACTCTGTACACTTCCAATTCTCTGCCTGATGTCATCAGCACCGGCGGCTACAACCTGATCGATTCCATGTCTGATCAGATGGTAGACCTGACAGATTATATCGATGAAGATTTCCGTAATTCTCTCTATGAGAACGGCTGGGAAGTAAACTCAAGAGACGGAAAGATCTACGGTATTCCGTACTCCAGACAGATTATCGGTTACTACTATAATAAAGAGCTCTTTGCACAGGCAGGCATCGAAGCAGCTCCGACAACCTGGGAGGAATTCTTCGATGTATGCGATAAGCTGCTTGCTGCAGGCATTACACCGCTCTCTATGGATACCGCAGATTCCGGCTGGTGCACCTCACTTCTGCTTGGTGCCATGATCGCACAGACAGATGAAGGCGAAGAGTTCATGAATACGCTTCTTCCGACAGATTACAATACGGAAGAGTTTATCAATGCTGCAGCTATGATCCAGGAGCTGTTCCAGAAGTACACGACATCCAATGCTGTCGGCGGCGCTTATGAAGATGCAGCAAGCAATTTCTTCATGGGCAACACAGCAATGATCGCAAACGGACCGTGGATGGTCAGCGATTTCTACGATGACACAATGGTAGAGGCTGGATTTGCGGACAAGATCGGAACCGCTGCATTCCCGGGCAATGTTATGTATAACTCCGGCAAGATCGGCTTCAACATTGCTGCAAAATCCGAGGAGACAATTGAAGCAGCCGTTACCTTCTGCGAATTCCTGACAAGCGCTGAGAGCCAGACCAAGATGCTTGAGATCATGGGTGAGGTTCCGGTTAACAAGGAAGCCGCTTCCGATGAGGTATATCCGCTGGTCAACGAAGTTATTGAAAACGGCAACAACGCAGCAAGAAACATTAATGATTTCCAGAGTCTCTGGTATGCAAATGTTGTGGATGAGATCTCCGTTCAGTATCCGCTTCTCGCTCAGGGAGAGATCACTCCGGAGCAGTTTGCACAGGCATTAACAGATGCTGCAAAGAAGAACGTAGAATAATTTCTTTCTGCCCGCTTTGCGGGAACTGCGATCTGCAAAAGTCAATTGCATCATGCCTGACTTGCCGTGGACTTTTGCAGGAAATGAATTAACAGCTCTGTCTTCGGGGAGCAGCCGCTCCCCGAAGGCAGATAAAAACAGGAGGCTTGTATGCGAGCGAAAAAATGGCAGATCGGTGCTTTTCTGCTTCCGAGTATCGCGCTGTTTATTTTAATTTACCTGATACCGATGGTCATTGTATTTGTGACTTCTTTCTTTGACTGGAAGGCCGGAGGTATCTTCCGCTTTGTCGGCTTGAAAAATTATATACAGGGCTTTACCGCTGACGCACGACTCCTGAAGGCGGGAACCAACACGATTATCTGGGTGCTGCTGCAGTCCTTTGTTCATGTCGGGATCGGCACGCTTCTGGCATTCGGCCTTGCAAAAATGAAGCGGGGCAGTAAGGTTCTTCGCACGATCTATATGCTGCCGAATGTAATCTCGGCCGCTGCGCTCGGCGTGATTTTTTTGAATGTTTTTAACTCTTCTTACGGTCTGCTCAACTCGCTGCTTTCCGCGATCACGGGCAAGACCTGGACCAAGAACTGGCTGTTTGACACGAACAGTGCTTTTATTACCGTCACCTGTACCTGGCTCCTCTTTACCGGTATGATCGTCATCCTGGTAACAGCGGGAATTATGTCTATCCCCTCCGATGTTGTGGAGGCTGCCCGCATCGACGGTGCTACGGATTTTCAGGTGAACGTGAGGATCAAGCTTCCGCTTCTGCGCAATATTCTCGGAACCTCCGTCATTCTGGCGGCAACGAGTATGCTGAAGGAGTTTGAGCTGATCTATCTGACGACGAACGGAGGTCCGGGAGATATGACCATCAATCTTCCTCTTTACCTCTATAAGACATCTCTGACCGACAATAACTACGGTTATGCCAATATGATCAGTGTTGTTCTGATCATTGCCGGCGTGCTTGCGGTTGCCTTTATCAATAAGGCATTTCGTATGGACGAGTCGGATTTATAAAAACGTAAATAATGCGCATGATCGTGCGCTGTCAATAGTGTGTTCTTCGGGTCGGGAAGATGACCGCTTTTGCAATGCGGTGAGCCGCTGCGATTTTGCGGTGAAGCTCACGACCTGGAAAATTGTGAAATACATGGGGATGAGTCAGTCCCCTTTAAGGAGAATCGGTTATGAAAATAGCAGTGATCGGCGGGGGCGGCGTTCGCTCCATGTTCCTTGCAAAATCTCTTCTTCAGCATGGAAAAGAGCTTGGCTTTACTGAAATTGTCTTTATGGACAACGATCCCGTTAAGCTGAATATCTTCGGAAAAATGTCACAGCAGGTAGCAAAGAGACTGGATCCGTCCATTCGGTTTGATATTACCCTGGATGCCGAAGAGGCGATCCGGGATGCGGATTATATCATTACCACGATTCGTGTCGGGGAAGATGATATGCGCGTTAAGGATGAATATGCCGCACTGGATCTGGGAATCCTGGGTCAGGAGACGACAGGAGCAGCGGGCTTTGCGTTTGCGATGCGTTCCGTGCCTGCGCTTGTGGAATATTGTGAGCTGGCGAAGAAGGTCGCAAAGCCCGATGTTAAGATCTTCAACTTTACGAATCCGGCAGGTGTTGTCTCTCAGACACTTCGCGATATGGGCTATGATTTCACGTTCGGTATCTGTGATGCGCCGAGCGGTCTGCTTCGTTCCTTCGCAAAGATTTACGGGGTAGATCCCGAGTCTGTAAAAGGAGACTGCTACGGACTGAATCATCTTTCTTTCTTTAAGAGTATTCGCATCGACGGAAAGGAGGTCATCTCTGATCTTCTGCAGAAGCCTGAGCTTCTGGCAGACACGGATATGCGCTATTTCAAGAAGGACCTGGTCGAAGAGCTGAACTGCATTCTGAATGAATATCTGTACTACTTCTATTACCGTCAGGAGGCAGTTGACAATATCAAAAAGGCCGGTATCACCCGGGGGGAAGTTATTCGCGATATTAATAAGAAGATGATTGCCGAGCTTTCCACGATGGATCCGGAAAATGACTTTGATAACTGTGTGCGCGTCTTTGAAAAATGGTATGGCATGCGTGAAGATGCCTACATGCAAAATGAGACGGGAACACCCAAGGGTGCAGCACCTTTCAAATTTGACATTCATGAACAAGACGACGGAGGCTACGCGGGAGTCGCTCTTCGCTATATCAGCGCAGCGATCACGGGTGAGGAGACGGAAATGATCCTCTGTGTTCCGAATGACGGAGCGCTGAAGGAGCTGGAGGATACGGACGTAGTTGAGATGACCTGCACGATCAGGGACGGAAAACTGATTCCGCATCCCGTAGAACCGGATCCTATGCCGATGGCACTGATCCGTCAGGTAAAGCTGTATGAGAGGCTTGCCTCAAAAGCATTGAGGGAGAAGAGCAAGAAGGCGGCGGTCGAGTGCCTGATGGTACATCCGCTTGTGAATTCTTACTCCTTTGCCAAGACGCTGACAGAGACTTATATTGAGACAAACAAAGAATATACAGAGGGTTGGAAATAAAATGGGATTCGCAGCAGGCGTAGGATTTGCAAATTTTGATATGCTGTTTTCCGGCATTCCCAGGCTCCCGAAAGAGGGAGAGGAAATCTATGCCGAACATTTTGAGACTGCTCTTGGCGGCGGAATCGCAACGACTCTGATCAATCTGAAGCGTCTGAACAGCGATGTCCGGATCGTGACGTTTCTCGGGAAGGACATCTATTCGGCTTTTATTGAATCGGAGCTGCGCAGATACGGCGTGGAATATGTAAATGTCTATGAAGGAAATCAGATCCCGGTAAATATTACTGCTGCCATGATCACACAGAAGGATCGGACCTTTATGTCTTACCATGATCCGATCGAAATCACAGCTGCTCAGAAAAATATGATTCTTGAACAGCTTCAGGATGCGGATGTGATCGATATGCATGAGGGATTCCTTGATGTCTACAGGGAGATCCGCCGAAACGGTCATGCAAAGTTTATCTTTGATACAGGCTGGACAGAGGATATGAGCGTTGATAAATATCGCGAATATCTGGAACTTGCAGACTACTATCTGCCCAATCAGCCCGAGGCATTGAAAATGACCGGAACCGGGACTGTGGAACAGGCGGCAGATGTGCTGGGACAGTTTTTTGATGATGTAGTGATCAAGCTCGATAAGGAGGGCTGTTTCTATAAAAATATGAGAACAGCCGAGACGATGGTGATCTCTCCCATGCGGGGCGTGAAGGCTGTGGATTCGACAGGCGCGGGAGACTCATTCATGAGTGGTTTTATTTACGGCTTAATGCATGGAGCGCAGATTCCGGAGTGCATTGCCTATGGCAACGTCACCGGAGGCGCATGCGTGCAGGGTGTCGGATGTCTCACGAATTATGTGACCGAACCGGAGCTGCTCCGGAAGGCATCAGAAATCCGAATCGAGAAGAAAAGACTTGTATCTGCCTGACAGGAGGATGAGATGAAGATTATTCGCACGAAAGATTATGGGGAGATGAGCCGCCGTGCAGCGGGAATCCTTGCCGCTCAGGTCATTTTAAAGCCGGACAGCGTTCTGGGACTTGCGACGGGATCTACGCCGGAAGGCCTTTATCGTGAACTTGCGGAAATGTATGAGCGCGGTGAGCTGGATTTCTCGGATATTCATACCGTCAATCTGGATGAGTATCGCGGAATTTCAACTGATAATGACCAGAGCTATCGCTTTTTTATGCAGAAGCATCTTTTCAGCAAAGTCAACATCAGACCCGAGTGCACCTTTGTGCCCAACGGTGAGGAGGCAGATGCGGAAAAAGCATGCGCTGCACATGAGGCAGTGATCAAAAAGCTCGGCGGAATTGATATTCAGCTTCTCGGGATCGGAAATAACGGACACATAGGCTTCAATGAGCCGGGAACCGAGTTTGTAAACGAGACGCACTGCGTTGCCCTGACCGAGAGTACGATTGCGGCGAATGCCAGATTCTTTGCATCCGTGAGCGAGGTCCCGAAAGAAGCGTATACGATGGGGATCGGCACGATCATGCGCGCGAAGAAAATCCTTCTCGTCGCAAACGGAGAGCAGAAGGCGGAAGCGCTGTACCGTACCTGCTGCGGACCTGTTACGCCGGAGGTGCCGGCCTCTGTTCTGCAGCTGCATCCGAATGTGACCGTTGTTGCGGATGAGGCGGCGCTCAGTAAAATGGTCTAAGGAAATGAAAAAACAGCCGTGGCGAACACTTCTTTTCGACCTGCGCGTGATGATTTCTGCTTTTATAAGCAGGAATGCGGCGGTCGGATCAGAAACGGATCGCTGCGGCTGTTCTTTTATTTCTTATCGATATCCGAGAATGCGGGAAACGTTGTCGGCGGTCTTTCGGGCCGCTGCTTTCATGTCTTCCCATCTCTCCCGCATACGGAAGTTCGGTCCTGCGATACTGATCGCAGCGACACAGTGTCTCGAATCATAAATGGGGGCAGAGACACAGCAGAGGCCCAATTCGGACTCCTCGAGATCAATGCCGATTCCGCTCCGGCGAATCTCTGAGAGTGCTTCCCGCATGGCGTCGGGATCTGTGATCGTATTTTCCGTGAACTTTTTTGCGTGGGTGCTCATCCAGGCAAGATATTCTTCGATATATTCATCGGATTGCTGCGAGATCAGAAGCTTTCCGCACCCTGCGGCATAGGCGGGCAGCCGCTGACCGATGTGGGTGCTGCAGACAATGGAACGAACCGCATCTACCTTGTCCAGATAAAAGACATCGTGCTCCATCAGCAGCGTCAGATTGATCGTCTCCTCGACTTCGCTGCATAACTTCTCCAGCTCCGGCTTTGCGATCTGACGGAGGTCGTACTGGCTCCAGATCGCACCGGCAAGAATAATAAAGCGGGGACCGATCTGATAACTTTTGCGCAGCGGATCCTGTACGAGATACTCCTCGGCAGTTAAAGTGGACAGGTGACGGAAGACTGTTGTGGAAGGGAGCCCCACTTCGCCGGCAATCTCCTTCAGGGTCCATTCTCTGCTCTGATCCATAAAACATTCCAGAATACGAATCATTCTGGAGATACTTGACACTTGTTCTTTAGCCATAATTTCCATCCTTCTGATATAATTACACAAAATTTTTTATCTATCTGTGAATGTCTTGACAGATTCTCTTGAAAAGCATAGTATGATTTTAACACAAATGTATTTTTTGTAAATTTTTTTTTGCTTTAAAATCGGAATTAACTTCCGCATAGCGGAATTTAAAGAGCAAACAGTTACGAATCAACCAGTGGAAAAGGAGAGAGCAATGCGAGAAAAAAAGTATGTCGTCATGGACGGAAATACGGCTGCGGCTCATGTAGCGTATGCGTTTACTGAAGTTGCGGCAATCTATCCGATCACACCTTCTTCGCCGATGGCAGAGAAAGTGGATGAGTGGTCTGCAAAGGGAAGAAAAAATCTGTTCGGATCTACAGTCGATGTCATCCAGATGCAGTCTGAAGCCGGTGCGGCAGGTACATGTCACGGTTCCCTGCAGGCGGGTGCGCTCACCACATCTTTCACATCCTCTCAGGGACTGATGCTGATGATTCCGGCAATGTATGCAATGGGCGGACAGTTTCTTCCGAACGTTCTGCATATTGCATCCCGTACGGTTACATCGAATCATCACTCGATCTTTGGTGACCACAGTGACTTTATGACATGTCGTACGACCGGCTATGCAATGCTGATGTCAGCTTCTCCGCAGGAGGCGATGGATCTTGCTGCAGTCGCACATCTTTCCGCGATCGATGCACGCTATGCATTCATGCACTGCTTTGACGGTTTCCGTACCTCTCACGAAATGCAGCGTATTGAGGCGCTGGATTATGAGGATCTTCGTCCGCTGGTAAATCAGGAGTCATTAAGCAGCTTCCGCCATCAGTCTCTGAATCCGGAGCATCCGACAAATCGCGGCAACAACGTGAATCCGGATGTTTATTTCCAGTGTCGAGAAGGCGCGAACGTGAAGACGGCGGTGATTCCGGATACCGTGCAGCACTACATGGATGAGATCAGCAAGCTCACAGGACGGGATTACAAACTCTTTAACTATTACGGTGCACCGGATGCGGAGGAAGTCGTGGTTGCGATGTGCTCTGTGACGGAAGCACTGAAGGAGACTGTGGATTATCTGAATGCAAACGGACGCAAGGTCGGTCTGGTGCAGATCCACCTGTATCGTCCGTTCTCCGTAAAGCATTTTGCTGCAGCTATTCCGGAGACCTGCAAGAAGATCGCGGTTCTTGACCGCTCCAAGGAAAACGGATCCGTAGGCGAGCCGGTTTATCTGGACGTTGTGACTGCCCTGAATCAGGCAGGCCGCGGAGATATTCGTGTTGTTGGCGGACGTTACGGCCTTTCCTCCAAGGATACAACACCGGGTCAGCTGATCGCTGTTTATAACAACCTGCTTCAGGAACAGCCGAAGAACAGCTTCACTATCGGTATTCAGGATGACGTGACAAATACGTCTCTTGAGTATGAGAACATCGAATTTGCACATCCGGGACAGGTCTCCTGTAAGCTCTGGGGCCTTGGCGGCGACGGTACGGTCGGTGCAAATAAGAATGCGATCAGTACGATCGGTCTGACAGCAAACAAGTATGCGCAGGCATATTTCTCCTATGATTCTATGAAGTCGGGCGGTCTGACGCAGAGCCATCTGCGTTTCGGTGACGATCCGATCCGCGCAACTTATCTGGTGAATTCTGCTGATTTTGTTGCCGTTCATGCGCCGACATACGTCACAAAGTATGATACGACAGAGGATCTGAAGGAAGGAGGAACCTTCCTGCTCAACTGTCCGTGGACAGCTGCCGAGCTTGAACAGCATCTTCCGGCAAAGATGAAGAGAGATCTTGCAAACAAACATGCGCAGTTCTACATCATCGATGCGTTAAAGCTTGCATCCGCAATCGGTCTCGGAAAGAGAACGAACAGTATTCTTCAGGGTGCCTTCTTTGCACTGACAAAGGTCATTCCGATCGATGTCGCGGTAGAAGACATGAAAAAGAATAATTATAATTCTTATTTCAAGAAGGCTGGTCAGAAGATCGTTGACATGAACAACCAGGCAGTTGATATCGGTGTTCAGGCAGCGGTCAAGGTTGAGATCCCCGCACACTGGGCAGATGCGCAGGATGCGCCGGCTGCTGAGATCGAGGCATCTGATTTTGTAAAAGATATTGTGATCCCGATGGATCATCAGCAGGGCGACAAGCTTCCGATTTCTGTTTTCCAGAAGCACGGTGTTCTTGACGGAACATGGGAGAACGGCACCTCCGTATTTTCCAAGAGAGGTGTTGCGACTGCAGTGCCGAAGTGGAATCCGGAGAGCTGTATCCAGTGTAACCGCTGCTCTATGTGCTGCCCGCATGCCGCAATTCGTCCGGTACTTCTTACACAGGAAGAAAAAGCCGGTGTGGATGCTTCCTTTGAGACGATTCCGGCTAAGGGACTTGGCAAGGATGCACCTGCATATGAGTTCCGTATGCAGATCTCTCCTTATGACTGTCTCGGCTGCGGTGTCTGCCTGACGGCATGCCCGGCTAACCAGAATGAAAAGCTCACTGATGCGCTGGTAATGACTCCGTTTGAGGAGATGAAGCCGGAACAGAAGAACTTTGATGAAGTTGCGATGGATGACAAGTACCTGAAGAAGGATGTCATCAGCGACAAGACCGTAAAGAACATTCAGTTTGCAAAACCGTATTTCCAGTTCTCTGCCGCTTGTGCAGGCTGCGCGGAAACTACTTACATTAAACTGTTATCTCAGCTTGTCGGAGACAGAATGTATGCAGGCAATGCTGCGGGATGCTCCTCCGCTATTTCCGGCGGTGCACCGATCCTTCCGTACTGCAAGGACTGCCAGGGCCGCGGACCGGCATGGGAACACTCTCTCTTCGAGGATAATGCGGAGTTTGCATACGGCTTCTTCCATGCTCAGGATTCTATTCGCAGAGAGCTGCTGATTCGTCTGGAGGCAGTCAAAGCCGAAGGCATCGCGGTGGATGCAGTAGATGCTTATCTTGCGGACTGGAATAACGGCGAGAAGTCCAGAGAGGTTTCCGACGCACTGATTGAGGCACTTGAAGCTGCAAGCCGGACAGAGGACACAGCTTATGTCCTTGATAATAAGGAGTATCTTGCAAAGAAGTCTGTGTGGGCGATCGGCGGCGACGGCTGGGCATATGATATCGGCTTCGGCGGTATCGATCATGTAATGGCTCAGAATCGTGACGTCAATCTGCTGGTTCTCGATACAGAAGTTTACTCCAATACAGGCGGACAGTCCTCTAAGTCTACACCGACCTCTGCAGTCGCTAAATTTGCCGCAGGCGGAAAGCAGGTTGCAAAGAAGGATCTGGGAAGCATCCTGATGAGCTACGGCTATGTATATGTCGCACAGGTAGCAATGGGCTATGATCAGAATCAGACCCTGAAAGCGCTGCGTGAAGCGGAGGCTTATCCGGGCCCGTCCATTGTCATCTGCTACTGCCCGTGCCTGGAACAGCATATCAAGAAGGGTATGGGAACTTCTCAGGATGAGATGAAGAAGGCGGTTGAATGCGGATACTGGCATACTTACCGCTATGACCCGCGCCGTACTGCGGAAGGAAAGAATCCGTTCCAGCTGGATTCTCCGGAGCCGGATACAGATAAGCTGATGGATTTCCTGATGGGAGAAAACCGTTTCGCATCCCTGAAGAACAACTTCCCGGACAAGGCGGAAGCTCTGTATGCAAAGGAAGTAGAGGATGTAAAGGCCCGCTATGCAAAATACAAAAAGCTTGCTGAAGATTGAGGATTAAGCGAAGTGAGTTTCGCATGACCCGGAATCTGGATTTTATGATAAGCGCCACTGGCTGTGCCAATGGCGCTTATTGCGGTGAAAGAGAAAAAGCTGCAAATTAGCAAGTGTTTGGATGGTAATTTTGGACGAAATTACTATGAAATGACAAAAATGCATATATTTTTTTATTTATTCGCTAATAACTTGACATAAACAATAAAAAACATTAGTATAAAATTAATATAAAACCAATATAAATTTTCAATGGTTTATTTTTTGGGGTAAAAACTGGAATTCGATTCCGTATAGCGGAATTGCATCATCTGTCACGTAACGAATCTGGTAATAAAGTGAAAACACCTTAAGAAAAGGGGGACTTAGCACTATGAAAATTACGGCTGTCAATACTTACTATGTACGTCCGAGATGGGGCTTCGTTGAGATCGAGACAGACGAAGGCTATACCGGATGGGGTGAGGCGGTTCTGGAAGGACACTGCGATGCGGTTCTTGCATGTGTAAAAGAAATGTCAACATATCTGATCGGAAACGATCCGTCCAGAATTGAAGATTATCAGTCCATGCTGGTTCGTGCCGGCTTCTACAGAGGCGGCGGTGTCCTTATGAGTGCGATCGCGGGAATCGATCAGGCACTCTGGGATATCAAGGGCAAGGTTTTCAACGCACCGGTCTATGAACTGATGGGCGGCAAGTGCAGAGATAAGATCAAGGTCTATTCCTGGATCGGCGGAGATCGTCCCGAAGATACAGGGGCGGCTGCAAAGGAAAAGAAGGATGCCGGATTCTCAGCTATTAAGATGAATGCAACGGAAGAGCTTCAGATGATCGATACATATGAGAAGGTTGATCAGGTTCTTGAGCGTGTGGCAGCAATTCGCGAGTCCTGCGGAAAGTATTTCGGAATCGCAATCGATTTCCACGGTCGTGTTCACAAGCCTATGGCAAAAGTTCTGGCTAAGAAGCTGGAAGAATTCGACCCGATGTTTATCGAGGAGCCGGTTCTCTGCGAGAATATGGAGGTCTTTAAAGAAATTGCCGCTTGCTGCAATATTCCGATCGCAACAGGTGAGAGGCTGTTCAGCAAATATGATTTCAAGCGTCTCCTTCAGGCAGGCGGTGTGGATATTATCCAGCCGGATCTGAGCCATGCGGGAGGTATTACGGAAGTTAAGAAGATCGCCGCTATGGCTGAGGCCTATGATGTGGCACTTGCACCTCACTGCCCGCTTGGACCGATCGCACTGTCTGCATGCCTGCAGGTGGATGCAACAAGCTACAATGCTGTGATTCAGGAGCAGTCTATCGGCATCCACTACAATGTCGGCAAGGAAGTTCTTGACTATGCACTGAACAGAGAGGACTTCAAATTCGAAAACGGCTTCGTAAATATGCCCACAAAACCGGGTCTCGGAGTCGAGGTTAATAAAGAACTCGTTCTGGAAGAAAATCAGAATCCGCATCAGTGGAAGAATCCGGTATGGCGTCATGCAGACGGATCTATCGCTGAGTGGTAATAGCAAATTTCATCCGGTGCGGCAGCTCTGCCGCATCGGATATCAAACAGGTCATCAAAAGGAATCAGGATGACAATGAATAACCCGGAGGCATACATTTGATCAAGGCAACTCATCTCACAAAACAATATGGTGCCAATATGGCATTGTATGATGCAAATTTTCATATCGCGAAGGGAGAGGTTGTCGGATTTCTGGGACCGAACGGCGCCGGAAAATCCACCACGATGAATATGCTCTGCGGATATCTGGAACCGACCTGGGGCAGTGTTGAGATCGCCGGCTTTGACATGGCGGAAAATCCGCTTGAAGCGAAGAAGCATGTCGGATATCTTCCGGAATTTCCTCCGCTTTATATGGATATGACGGTTGAGGAACAGCTTGCGTTTGCCTGTTCATTGCGGGGAATGACATTCTCAAAGAAGCAGGAACGGGATGCCTACATTGAAATGCTTTGCAGCAAGACGCAGATCCTTGATACGAGGAAAAGACTGCTCCGCAATCTCTCAAAGGGATATCGCCAGAGAGTGGCAGTCACTCAGCTTCTGGTAGGAGATCCGGAGATCCTGATTCTGGATGAACCGACAGTCGGCCTGGATCCGAGACAGATCCGCGAATTTCGTGAGCTGTTTGAGGATCTCGGCAGGGATCATACGATTATTCTTTCTTCTCATATTCTCTCCGAGATCAGCTCGATCTGTAAGAGAGTCCTCGTATTTTATGAGGGACTGCTGATTGCAGACGGCGAACCGGAACATCTTCAGGAGATGCTGACCGGAAGAAAGGCAATTCAGGTGGAAGTCGCAGGTGACCGGACAGGCGTTGCGGAGGTTCTGAAGGGAATTGCCGGAGTGAGAACGGTAAAGCCGGTCACTCAGACCGGAGAGACAAGCTGGGAATATCAGGTAGAGCATTCTACAGACAGAGATATACGGGAGGATGTTTATCACGCGCTCACAAAGACAGCGTATGTACTCCGCATGATGAAACCCGAGGAGGTTTCTCTGGAGAGCATTTATCTCAGAATTACCGAAGAACAGGAAGGGGCAGGCAAAAAGAAGCAATGAAAGCGATTTATCAAAAAGAAATGCGCCAGTACTTTCACTCGGTAATCGGGTATGTATTTCTTGCTATCTTTGTTCTGGTCAATTCCTACTATTTCCTGTTGGAAAATCTCATGAAACGAAGCGGGGATATTACGGATTATTTTGAAGCGACGATCACGCTGATGATGTTTCTGATGCCGATGCTGACCATGAGAAGCTTTTCCGAGGAAAAGAAGCAGAGAACGGATATTTTACTGTATACCATGCCGATGAAGCATTCCCGGATCGTGTTGGGAAAGTTTCTTGCCGCAGAGAGTGTTCTTCTTCTCGGGCTGGCTGTGACGGTTGTATTTCCGATTATTCTGGCTGTTTCGGGGAGCATTCAGCTCTGGATTACACTGGGCAATTATTTGGGAATCATCCTTCTGCTGAGTACCTTCATTGCAATCGGTATTTTTGTTTCTGCACTGACAGAAAATCAGATCGTGTCCGCTGTTATTTCTTATGTCATTATCTTTGCACTCTGGTTCTCCTATGGACTGGGTTCGACCCTGCAGAATCAGGCTGTTTTGACGATTTTTAATCGAGCATCCATGATGGGCATGTACCATGAGATGGTGATGGGTGTTCTGAATCCGGCAGGCATCATGCTGGATTTATGCATCATCTTCATTTTTTTATTCCTGACAGCGATGATCGTCGGGAAAAAGAGAGGTTAAGCTTTCATGGAACATCAAAGACGCGCAAATGGAAAACCGATTCCGGAGGAGGTATTAAAGGCCCATAAGCAGCAGCACCGAATGCATGTAATCTTTGCGGTTCTGGTTGTTGCAACAGCCCTTGCGGCTTACAGTGTAGTGGCGGCAGCTGTCAGCAGATTTCACTGGAAGCTGGATCTGACAGAGGGACAGATCTTCCGACTCACAGACACAACAAAGGAAGTCTTGAGCGAACTGGATCAGGATGTTGTCATTACTTACTGCAACAGTCAGGCAGCTGCGGATTCGAATATCGAAGAGGTATTGAACCGCTATGAATCCGGATCGGATCACATTCGGGTGGAATATGTGGACCTGAATGTGAATCCCGCCTTTGCACAGACCTATGCGGACCGGAATCTGACTCTGTCGGAAGACGGCGTTCTGGTAGAAAGCGGGATGAATACACACTTCATCGCGTGGAATGAGCTTTATGAAATTTCCACCTACGCAGATGCAGACGGCAATTCCCAATATACGCTGACCGGTCTGCGGGCAGAGACTCAGCTGACGTCGGCACTTGTCAAGGTGACCCGTGAAGATACGACAAAGGTCGTTTTCACAAACGGTCATTCCGAGGATGTTCCCGATACGCTTACGGAATTGATCACCGCAAGCAACTATGATGTGGAACAGGTCGTACTCGGCGTGCAGGAGCTTCCTGCGCAGACAGATACGGTGATCATTTCCGGTGCAAAGAAGGATTTCTCGGAATCGGAAATCGCACTTCTTGACGATTATATGGACAAGGGCGGAAATCTGATCGTTTTCAGGGATCCGGAAGTGGAGACACTCGGCAACCTGGATGCCTATTTATCGGAATGGGGACTGACGGTTGGCAGTGAGATCGTTATGGAACCAAGTCAGCAGATGGACAGTCCGATGAACATTATTCCGAATTTCGGTCTGAGCATGATCAATGTTCATTTTTCGGAGCAGTCCACTTATCTGGTTCTTCCGGAAGTCCGCTCACTCACCATTGCCAGTACGAACAACTGCATTGTGAATGAGGTCTTGAAGTCAACATCAAGCTCCTACGGAAAGCCCTATGGAAGTATGGGGTCCACAAAGAAAGAGGAGAATGATGCTGCCGGACCGTTTACGGTTGCCGCAACCAGTGAAAGAACTTACTCCGGAGAAGAGGAGGAGCGTACACAGTACGTATTTTTAACCGCCTGCACGAATTTCTATCAGCGTTCTTATCTGGAAACGGAAAGTCTCGGAAATTCGGATTTTGTACTGGAAGTGCTTTCTTTTATGAATGATACTTCAGTTTCGCTGAATATTCCGACAAAGAATATTGCTGCAGGCAGTATTTCCATATCCTGGGCGTCTACGGTCGTCTTTGCGGCAGTCTTCGTAGTACTGATCCCGGCTGTGCTTCTTATTTCGGGCATTGTGATTTATTTCAGAAGGAGACATTCATGAAAGTAACATGGAAGCGCATTGCTGCTTTGTCTGCTGCTTTCGTCGGATGCATCATTTTGACACTGATCCTGTGTTTTGCGGGAACAGGGAGCGATGCAGAGGAGGAACAGGAAGCTTCTTACTTTTTTGCAAATTACGGCAGTGCGGAATCTCTGATGGCTGCCAGTGTGGAGAATGAGAGCGGAAGCGCCGTCTTCGCGATGGTAAACGGTCAGTTCCTTGTATCCACCGAAGAAGATATAGGAGCAAATGCCGCGGGCATCTATTCATTTTTTAATTCTGCATATCGTCTGCCGCTTGAGCGGCTTCTCGAGGATGCCTCTGCTGAGGATACACAGTATGGACTGACAGATCCGAAAGCCAGGATCACGGTCCAGGATGTTGACGGAGACGGGTTCGCTTTCCTGATCGGCGCACAGACACCGGCAGGAGAGGGATATTATACCTGCCTGTCCGGCGATGACAGAGTATTCATCATGAGCGCTGTATATGCAGAAAAATTTCTCGGAGATGTCAATCAGTATTATGATCTGTCACTCTTTCCGGCGCTTGGCGACGGCGGTATCGGTGATCTTGCCTCTGTTGAGGTATCCGAGAGAGGGGAAACCGTTTATCGACTCGAGAAAGTGAGCTACCTGAAAGACAGCGATCTTGCCTATTTTGCACTCACGGATCCGGGACGGCTGCTGATGGGGGCTTCTCAATTCGACAACGAGATACAGGCTTCCCTCGAGGCACTCTACGGGACAGACCTGATCACAGAGGTGGAGGATCCGGAGGAATACGGCATCACGGAATCATCCAGACGAATGACGCTTACCTATGATGATGAAAGTGAGTATTCCGTCCTGATCGGAAAGGAAGAGAACGGCTCTGTCTATGTGATGAAGGAAGGCAGCGGAGCTGTTTATGCCGTACCTGCATCAGAGACAGGTTTTATCAGCGGAAGCGCAGCCGATCTTTTCGACAGCGGTCTGATTTCACTGAATCTTGCATCTATGACAGAGATCCGGATCAATGATGCGGCTTATGAGATTTCCGGCAGCAGTGCAGACCTTACGATCACAAAGAATGGACAGGCAGTCGACACTTCGGTATTTCAGAATACGGTTTTTGAGGCTGTGAAAAACCTCGACGTACAGGGAGAGCTGTCAGATGAGGAAGTTACCGGTTCACCGATCCTTACGATAGAAATCGATACAAGCATTGAAGGTGAGCATCTTTCCCTGTCCTTTTATGAGCTCGACAGCCGCCGGTGTGCGGTATTTCTCGGGGAAGACGCCGTGTTCTGGTGCAATAAGGGAATCGTAAATGAGCTGATATCCGCGGCGGAGTAAGTCCGCGGTCATCAAAGATTATGAAAGGAAGGCGGGGGGTGAGAAGAAAAATCAGATCTCAATGTTGTTTAATCTTAGGAAAGGAGAGTAAATTAAGAAAATGATAGGAGCAGTAAAAAAAGCAAATAGTGCTGTAATGACGCTGATCAAATTCATGCTGATCCTTACGGGAACGACTATGACGGTTCTTGTAATCATGAACGTTATTCTGCGCTATGTATTCAGCTCAGGTCTTACCTGGTCAGAGGAGGCAGCGAGATTCCTCTTTATCTGGACGACCTTCCTCGGTGCGATCCTGGCAAATGATTCAGGACTTCACGGAGAACATATGAGAATGGACTTTGTCGCAGAGAAGTTTACGGGAATTCCCCGTAAAATTATTGAGGAGCTGGCAATGCTGATCGTGCTTGCGGTACTGGTCGGTTTATTTTTCGGCAGCCTTCAGCTTGTAAAGTCTACATGGGCAATGCCGACTTCTGCATTAAAGCTGCCTAAGGGCGGTGTCTACATGTGCGCGCCGATCTGCTTCGGGTATATGACTCTGCAGACTGTTGCGCGTATGATCAATATTGCAAAAGCAACTGATGACCAGTTAAATCATAAGGAGGCTGAATAAGAATGTTAGCAGTATTTTTAATTGGCTTGTTTGGCCTCGTTATTGTCGGAGCGCCGATTGCATACTCTATGGTAGGTACCGGCTTTCTGATGATGATCGTCAAATCATTAAGTAACCCGAAATCCTTTTCTCTGTTTGCAATGGCTCAGAAATTTGTCAACGGCTGTGACAGCGTTCCGCTTCTGGCGATCCCGTTTTTCATGATCGCAGGCGAGGTTATGAGCCGCGGCGGTATTTCAAAGAGAATCGTAGACTGGGCATACTCCGTTCTCGGACGTTTTAAGGGCGGTCTCGGTTATGTAGGTATTTTGGCATCCATGGTTTTCGCCGGTGTTTCCGGTTCAGCCGTTGCGGATACAACAGCTGTCGGATCTATCCTGCTTCCGATCATGCAGGGCGGCGGATATGATAAGGATAAGTCCACAGGTATTATCTGTGCGGCGGGATGTATCGGACCGATCATTCCTCCTTCCACGCAGATGATCTTTTACGGCGTTTGTGCCGAAGTTTCCGTATCCGCACTGTTCCTCGGCGGTATCGTGCCGGGCATTCTGATCGGTCTGGGTCTGATGATCGCGTGGTTCTTCCATGTTCGCAAGCGCAACTATCCGGTAGGTCCGAAGAGCTCTCTGAAGGAAATCGGAAAGGCAACATGGTCTGCCCTTCTTGCTATTTTCCTGCCGCTTTTCATCATCGGCTGTATCGTAACCGGTGTTGCAACTGCAACAGAGACAGCTGCTCTTGCAGTTCTTTATGCAGTGATCGTTTCCGGTCTTGTATATCGTGAATTCACTCTGAAAGAATGGCCGGAGCTCATGATCAATTCCATGAAGAGCACGGCAATCATGATGTTTGTTGTAGGTTCTGCACAGGTAGCGGCATATATGGTTACGACATGTGCGATCCCGCAGCTGCTTGCAGGCGTTATTACAGGAATGACAAACAGCGCACTTGTCTTCATGCTGCTTGTGAATATCCTGCTGATCCTTGTTGGCTGTGTTATGGACTCCGGTCCCGCTATCATGATTATGACACCGATCCTGCTTCCGATCGCAAAGGGCTTCGGTCTCGATCCGGTATACTTCGGTGTTGTTATGGTTGCAAACCTCTGCATCGGTCTGTGCACACCGCCGGTAGGCAACGTACTTTACTGCGGCGTATCCATCGGAAAGGTTAAGCTGACAAACCTGATCAAGGCAAGTCTTCCCTTCATCGCAGTTATGTATCTTGTACTTATGCTGATTACATTATTCCCGGAACTTATTCTTTTCCTGCCGAGCGTAATGTAAGAAACTCCAAAACGGTCCCCGGGAGAAACGGGAAGCATAGTTTCTGCCGGGGCTGAAGCGGACGAGAATGATCCGCTGTTAATTCAAAATGTTCGGCAAAGCCGTTCATTTATAGTTATCCATTCACTTTCTTAGGAGGAAAAAACATGAAAAGAAAGACAATCGCCATGCTCCTCATGGCAACACTGACTGTTTCTCTCACAAGCTGTGGTCTTGCTGGCAGCTCCAACACAGCAGCTACATCTACAGCAGC
>JAUNAN010000146.1 GCA_030527595.1 Lachnospiraceae bacterium
TTACCTGCAGTTCTACTCCGTCAAGGGCTTTTACACCCGGGAAGTACTTGCAGATTCCGTGCATTTCCAATACATATTCATTGCTCGCCAAGTTCTTCACCTCATCTTCTGCTCTGCATCTCTCCGGTAAGATCCGCCTGAAACGCTCTCTTTTCCCTGTTCTGCCGTAACGCGTGGATTTTCCTTACTGAAATACTCACCATTCACGGAACTCCTGCGGCTGTGAACAAAGAAAAAACGGGGATTGGCCCGCCAATCCCCGCACCGAAGATTCGCAAATACGCTGTGATGGCATTTGCAACAACCTCACCATGTTATTGCAGCGCCTGTTTCATAAATGGAAGCCGGTCATCCCGGCTTCCAAGTATTCATTATATAGCGTTTTTGATCAGCGGCTGCTGCCTAGAAATATTACTGATAATCAGCAACGTTGTCTGCTGTAACCGGCTCGAACGGTACCCAAAGGATGTGGCCTGTCTCAGCATCAACTTCGAATTCAGTGTTTGCATTCAGTGCATCGCCG
This sequence comes from Lachnospiraceae bacterium, assembly GCA_030527595.1. GTDB lineage: Bacteria > Bacillota > Clostridia > Lachnospirales > Lachnospiraceae > Chordicoccus. The sequence goes on from JAUNAN010000146.1 coordinate 524, forward strand.
TTAATCAGGTTAACTGCTGCCTGAAGAGAACCTGCTCCCTGGCCGACCGGATTCTGGAATACGGACATTGCAAGTGTGCCGTTTACGATTGCTGCGCAGCCGTCAGCTGTTGCATCGATACCAACGATCGGAATAGATGCCGGATCAAGGCCTGCATTCTGCATAGCTTCGATTGCGCCAAGAGCCATCTCATCGTTGTTGGAGATGATGCAGTCGAACTCTGTGCCTGCGGAAAGAACAGTAGACATCTGGTTCATAGCCTCTGCACGGTCATAATCACATGCCAGCGGAGCCTGAGCCTCAGTAGCCTTAATGCCTCTCTCCTCCAGAGCTTTCAGAACAGATTCTGTACGAAGTGTTGTGGAAGTCTGACCAAGGATTCCGTTTAAAAGAATGTATGTGATCTCTGTCTTGCCCTGTGCCTCAAAGTAGTCTGCCAGGAACTCACCCTGATAAGCACCGGATGTGTTTTCATCGGAGCCGACATAAACAGCATTGTCTGTCAGAACAGAAGTATCAGCCGGAACACGGTTTACGAAAACGACCTTCATATCACCGGCAGCCTCGATAACGGAAGCAGCTGTCTCCGGATCTACCATGTTAACGATAACAGCCTTCTGGCCTGCATTTGCAGCTGTCTCAACGAACTGCATAACCTTGTTTGTATCCTGGTTTGCATCCTGAACGCTGAGTGTAATTCCCATATCCTTTGCAGCTTCGGAAGCAGCTTCCTCAAGAGTGCTCAGGAACTGGTCTCTCTGAGACATGATCAGAGTGATCTCACCGATCTCGGAATTATCTGTTGCTGCAGCTGCTGCTGCTTCATATGTTGCTGCTGCAGCTTCGGAAGCCGGTGCTGCTGTGCTTGTTGCTGCAGAAGAACCGCATCCTGCAAGACCAAATGCCATTACAGCTGCCATGCTGATGGCTGTAAGTGCTCTTTTTTTCATGTGTTTTCTCCTTTTCTTTCTTAGATGTAATTTCTCTTCTTCGGATGAGAAATCCGGCTTTTGAAAGCCTGTTTATCTGATGGAACTATCATAGCATCGTGTGCACGTGCACGCAATTGACGATTTCTCCAAGATACGCATGCTATTTTTGTCTGATTTGCTTTGTTCACAAGATCGCAACAATCAATTTCGACAAAATTTTCCTCTATATTTTGTACATTCATCCCATTTCCTTTGCACATTCCATATATTTTTTGTGTATTTTGCACCTGCCAACTTCAAGAAATATAAGTATTTCTCATCAATTCATTGGCATTTCATATCTTTTCCTTGAGTTTTATGATAAACTTAAAAAAACGGCATGCTATGCCCTTTGCAACTTATTTAGGAAAGGAAATGCTTATGAGAAAAAAAATGATATGCCTGGTCTTATCAGGCGGACTTGTGGCAGCAAGTCTTGCCCCCGCATCGACAGTATTTGCGGCACAGATCAAGGAAAAGAACGGTGCTTCATCAACAGAATCCACAGCAGCCACTGACACAACAACCACTGCGCCGGCTGCAGCTGCGGAAGCTGCAAACCATGGTGTTATTACCGATTACACGCTTGAGAAGACCGGAACTGCCGAAAATCAGAGCGGTATGTATGTAAACTATGATGCGCTTATCTACGGCAGCGGCAGCGGCGGAAAGCTTGTATTCGAGAACGGCTCCTCCTCTGATGAGGTCGTTGATTTTGATGCACTGGGCGATTATTACATTTTAAGAAATGACAGCTTCGATAATAACGTAAACGCAGCAGGTCTGTTTGCCGCAGACGGCACACAGCTGATTCCTTATGAAGCTGCTATTATTGAATGGCTCGATACAAGCTACAGCTACACAGATGACACAGCTCCGCACCGCTTTGTAGAAGTCACCTACTCAGACGGACTGGCTGATGATAGTTCGGAAGCTTACTTCTATGTATATTCCGGCTACTTCTCAACCGCACCGAGCGAGGATGACGTTCTCTATAAGGGACACGGCAGAATTTTTGATACAGAGACCCGTCAGTTTGTTCCGAATATCGAGCTGACAAATCCCGCCCTTGATGTTTACGAGTGCGGCGACAGTATCGTGATCGGCGACGGCAACGTAGTCACCATGTATGACGCAAACGGCAATGAGCTCGTAAAATCCGGAGAAGGCTACTATAACTACGCTTCCAGCTGTGTCGGAAACGGTATCTTTATGATCGAGAACGGCACCGGCTATGTCGTTTACGATGACACAGGCAAGGAGCTCTATACCTCGGAAAATATCGTCTCTCTCGTCAGCAGTACAAGCGGATATCTTCGCCAGTACACAGATGATTCTCTTTATATCATCCTTGACAGCACAGGCAAGCAGGTACTGCCCGGCAAGTATGACTATGTCTCCGAAGAGAGCTGCGGTTATATTACGGTAGGTCTTGAAGACGGCTCCGGTCAGATCATTAAAGCAGACGGAACAGTCATCGCGGAAGGAAAGGATGCCTACAGCTTCTATTCCATCATCCCGGGCTACTACTACACCGAAGAGGGCAGCACTTATTCTCTGTACGGTCCCTCCGGTCTCGTTAAGGACGGTATCTCAAGTTATCCGTCTAATCTCTGTGTATACGATGGTACAACCGCACTCGTTGTCAATACAGGCGCAGAGATGACACTGCCCGGCTCTACTGTCTATGATGTGACCTACGGTCTGGTAACTGTCAAAGACGATGTTTCCGGTCTCTACGGTCTCTATAATCTTCTTACAGGCGCAGAGCTTCTTCCCTGTGAGTATGATGATATCGATGCAACAGACTATCACGTCTATGCCCAGAAGGGTGATAACTGGGATATCTATTCCATCAATCCGGTTTATGCAAAATAAAAACCACAATCCCAAAGAAAGGGGAGATGCGTTGGCATCTCCCCTTTTTCGTTCACAGCGAACGCTCTTGTTCACCTATTCTTGTTCTTCTA
>JAUNAN010000147.1 GCA_030527595.1 Lachnospiraceae bacterium
AGACCGGCATTTGCCGGTCTTTTTGTTATTAAGAGATATCCGCATCCGTCCGGGCTTCGTCAAATGCCGTTTCAGAACGGAGGAAAGTCGAGGTCGTCATCAGGAGATTCCGGGATAGCGAAATCCGAAGGAAGTGCCGCGTAAGCATCTGTATCTTCGGTGCTGTCGGTATCGGCCGGGACAGTCGTATCGGCGGGGATATCTGTGTCAGCGGAGAAAGCGTTATCTGCAGAGATATCTGTGTCAGCGGAACTAACCGTATCGGCAGAGATAGCTGCATCGGCGGCGGCAGCTGCATCTCCTGCAGCTGTTCCTGCATTTCCCAGAACCGGTGCGCCGTTTACCATGATGACACCGTCAGCCGGAACAAGGAGGTAGTCGATGCCGTCGATATTGCGCGTCTTGATCAGGGTGGCCTTGTCGGACGGAACGCGAATGGTGGCGGATTCCGTTTTGACGGTCACAAAGCTCTCCGCAATTGCAGCGGCGGCAAGAGTTGTATCCGCACCGACAGTTTCCTCATAAATGTCCGGGAAGGTCTCTGTATTGACCCCGCATTCCTCGGCAACGCGGCGGAGGGAATTCATATCAAATTCCTGTTCTCCGTCAGAGGCTTTCTCGCTAATGGTTTCCCCGATCGCAGCGGCATCCTCCACGCCGATCTCCATGCGGCTCATGAGATCGGAGAAGAGCTCCTTCTGATCCTTCTGTCCGATGGGAGCCTTCTGTGCCTCGAAGAGGGAGTTCAGCAGATTCTCACTGACCGGAGAGAGGGCGCATTCCAGCGCCTCATTGCGCTCCTCGCCGCGGTCGTCAAACGAGGGGTAAAGGAATCCGCAGGTGGGATTCCCGATGTTCCAGCGGCGCTCCAGCTCCTTGACGCGCTCATCCTCAAAGCCGAGGGAGGGCTTGCTTAAGGACGCCGGACAGATGGCGAAGAGGATGGATTCATACACGACATCTCCGTCCTCGAGCGTTCTTCCGTCGGAGGCTTTTTTCGGGACATCGTAAACGATGTGAGCCGCCATGGCATAATACGGATCCGTATGGACATGGTTTTCAATGAGGAAATTGCGGAAGCCCTCAAATTCGGAAACTTCTTTTCCGGGAACGGCGCGCAGGGTCATAAGAGATCCCTGCTGACTCTTCAGCGGAACCGGGAAAATATTTTTCCCGATTTTTCCGGAGAGTATTCTGGAGAAGAGGTTGATATGGCGGAACATTTCCGCCTCTTCCATCGTATTGAAAGGCTGAATATTTTCCCATACCGGTTCATTTTCCGAACTGACATAGAGGCCGTAGACCCAGTCTACCGGCGGTTCTTTCGATTTCAGCTGTTTTCTTATCTCTTTTAAATCTGAATTCTGCAATGGTGGATTCCTTTCTTGCCTGTAATGCGGTTCGGCAGACTCATCTGCGGACTGCTTGTGATTTGGTTCGGCAGGCACACCTGCCGTCTGCCGATTGGCTCCCTTCTAAAGCGGGGATCGCTCTTTCGGGAGACATGTAAACCGTATTATAGCACAGTTTTCGGATTCATACCTGCAATCCTTTTAGATGTCATGAGTCTGTTATGGAGGGACGAGCTCCATCGTCCCGGGCGCGGAGAGCAGGGATGGTGGGAATATGTACAAAAAGTTGACAAACCCAAAGCGGCGTGCTATAGTCAAATGAATTTAAAACCTAGTAAACCAATAGGGTAAAGATGATTTTTACTCTAACTGAGAAGGGAGGATGCTTATGGAAGATAAAAAAATCAAGAAGATGGTAGCAGCAGCTATGTTTGCGGCCTTTACCTGTGTGGCAACCATGATCATCCGTATTCCGATCCCGGCGACCGGTGGATATATTCATCCCGGTGATGCACTGGTAATTCTCTCAGGAGTATTTCTGGGACCGCTGTACGGACTTCTGGCAGCGGGGATCGGTTCTGCGCTGGCGGATCTCATCGGAGGTTATTTTATTTATGTGCCGATCACCTTTGTGATCAAAGGGCTGGTCGCGCTGCTTGCGGGAGCGATTTACAAAAGATCAGGTAAGAGCACAAAGTCAAGGCTGTTGTCTGTGGCACTCGGTGGAGTGGGAGACCTGCTTCTCGTGGTGCTGCTTTACGCATTTGCGGAATTCTTTCTTTATGGCGGAGCTGCAGCAATCGGAGGAATGGGACCGAATGCCGTCCAGGGTCTGGGGGGGCTTGTTCTGGCACTGGTCTTATATCCTGTACTGGAAAAGGCATATCATGCGATCAGTTAAGCAGGCTTCGCAGCTGAAACCGTGATCGAGGCGGATGCGGAGAAGGAGCCGGAAGCGTGAACCGGCGGGCGATCGGACAGCAGAAAAAGGGCATCACTCACAGTGGAAACGTACAGTTTCTAAGTGAGCGATGCCCTTTTTTTGCGATATAAGCCGCCTGACAGAAGTCGTGCTTGCACGAGCTGTTATCAGGCGCATATTATAAGAAGTTCCGGTCAGAATTTTAAGAAGTTCCGATCAGATGAAATCCGGGAAATAATTGCCCTCAGCCAGTACGCCTCTCGAAACAGCGGTGATCGAGGTATATCCGGTGAAGTCGATCTCATTTCCGTCCATATCCGTGACCTTGCCGCCTGCTTCCTCCAGGATCACAGTGCCTGCCGCAATATCCCAGAGGGCGAGTGTCGGCTCAAAGTACAGGCCGTTTACACCCATGGCAACCAGGCAGAAATCATAGGAAGCAACTCCGACGCGGCGGATGTCTACGCACTTGTCACGGTAGTATTCCGCAGTCTTGAACGCCCGGTTTACAATACTGTCTGCATAGTAGATCGCCGTGCCCATGGAAACGAGACTGTGAGAGAGCGGCTTATCAGAGGACATGATCTTTCTGCCGTTGCGATATGCGCCGTGGCCTCTCTCGGCAGTAAAGAGCTCATCTGCGTAGGGATTATAAATGACACCGATATAGGGCTTTCCGTCGAGGAACAGACCGATGGAGGTCGTGCTGGGACGGAAGCCGTGGACGAAGTTGTTCGTGCCGTCGATCGGGTCAATGACAAACAGCCATCCCTTTTTGTACTCGTCCTTAAAGACATCGTTGCCGTCTTCTTCGCCCAGGAAGTTTGCTTCCGGGAGGATTTTTTTCATTTCTCCAAAGAGATAAGCCTGTACGCGCTTGTCATATTCCGTGACAGGATTGCTGTAGCTGCCTTTTTCGGAAGTCTTATTATCAATGTCTGTTGCTTCCAGCATGATTTTTCCGGCTTCCTTTGCAGCAGCGGAGATTTTTGCGATCAGCTCTTCGTGTCCCTGATTCATAACAGATGCCATCCTTCTTCTTTATTATATTTGACGGAGGTTCCGGAGCAAAAACGGTATGTGGACCGCTCTCATCGTCAGAACGGATCTCTTTCCGGAATCCGCCAAGAAAATCTTATCATGTTATGTGAAAAATGCAAGAAACAGAGCAAATATTTTGCTCTGTT
>JAUNAN010000034.1 GCA_030527595.1 Lachnospiraceae bacterium
ACCATGTTAAAAGATCCGAATAAGACAAAAGAAAGTGTGATCGCCTGGATTCAGGATTATTTCAAAAACAGCATTCCGAATGCAAGTGCAGTCATCGGTATTTCGGGAGGAAAGGATTCCTCTGTTGCCGCAGCTCTCTGTAAGGAAGCGCTGGGAGCTGACAGAGTAGTCGGTGTAACCATGCCTGACGGCATCCAGAAGGACATCTCAGACAGTAATATGCTGATCAACCATTTGGGGATCCGCCATATTGAGGTGAACATTCAGGCAATGGCAACTGCTTTCCGTGAGACCTTTGCTGCGAACGAGACATTTAAGACTGTGACAGGAAAAGAAGGACTGACAGGCGAAGCGAATATCAATATGCCGCCGAGAGTCCGCATGACAACTCTTTATGCCGTTGCACAGTCTCTTCCTAATGGAGGTCTGGTTGTGAATACCTGCAATGCATCCGAGGATTATGTGGGATATTCTACAAAATACGGTGATGCAGCCGGAGATTTCAGTCCGCTTTCTCATTTCACGGTCGAGGAAGTTCTGCAGCTGGGAGAGGCACTTGGTCTTCCGGAGGAACTGGTTCATAAGACACCTTCCGACGGACTGTCCGGTATGAGTGATGAGGACAAGCTGGGCTTCACTTACGCAACACTGGATCACTATCTTGCAACAGGCGAGTGTGAGGATGCGGCAGTGAAAGAGAAGATCGACAGACTGCATGTGCGGAATCTGCATAAGCTGCAGCTGATGCCGGCTTATCAGAGAGATGAGGAATGATCAGCCGCATTATTGCGCAGATGATGAAATAAAAACAAGAAGGAGAAGCTTTGGGTGACCGGAAAAGTGACAGTGATCCGGTTTAAAAAAGAAATAAGTGATGGAAAAGAAACGATCAATTTTTCAGAGCAGAAGAGCACTGCCGTTTTTGGCCTGTGCGGCAGCTCTGTCCTGGGGCTTTGCCTTCCCCTTCGTGAAGCTTGGCATGGCGGCTTTTGCCATTGATGCGGAATTTACCGGCGGCAAAATTTTGTTCGCCGGTATACGTTTTACTCTTGCGGGACTTCTTGTCCTCCTGATGTATCGGGGCACTGTAAGGGCAGAAGAGAGATGCCGCCCAACGGGCAGCGACTGGAGATGGATGCTGTTATTTGCATTTGTAAATACGGCGGCACACTACTTTTTCTTTTATATCGGTCTTTCCAACAGCTATGGCAGCCGTGCTTCGGTAATAGATTCTCTCGGAACCTTTTTGCTGGTGATACTTGCGGCGGCTGTGTTTCGGGAGAAAATGACGATCAGAAAGATTTGCGGATGTGCCCTGGGAATCGGCGGTATCCTGCTGCTGAATATCGGAGATCTGTCAGGAGGCGGATTTACGCTTTCCGGTGACGGCATGATGATTCTGTGCAGCATATTTTCTGCGAGCGGAGGACTGCTGACCCGGGTGGTCTGCAAAAGGGTAAATGCCATTTTTGCTACGGGAATCAGTCTTGCGGCAGGCGGTCTTATGCTGATCGCCGGAGGAATCGCCATGGGCGGTTACCTGCCCGCTATCAACGGGAAGGGGCTGGCTGTGCTTGCCTGTCTGGTTGCGATCTCGGTGACCGGTTTTTCCATTTATAATCAGCTGCTTGCCAATCATCCGGTTGGAAAGGTGGCGATCTATAATTCCCTGATCCCGGTATTCGGTGTTGTACTGTCCTGTGTCTTTCTGAATGAGACCTTTGAACCGATCTATCTGGCTGCGGCTGCACTTGTCGCGGCAGGCGTGGCGCTGGTCAATCTCGTAGGGAAATAACAAGTATGAGGTGAGTCTTCGGACTCACTTTTTTTATTGCAGATGCGGCGGTCTTATCCAGTGGGAGAATGCGGCGGTCTTTTACGGCGGGAGACTGAGGGAGATCTTTGCCTGCGGAAGAGAGCGTCTCTCTGCATTAAAAAGTATGAAAAAAGGAGCCCGCTGCCGTTGCAGCGGACCCCCGTTAATGATCGTTCTGTGAGTTAGTTTTCGATTCTTGCATGCCATCTCTGTAAGGAGTGGATATTTCCGTTTCCGTTCTCCTTCATCTGGCGAATTCCCTCGGCAGCAGCCATACCTGCGGCAATCGTAGTGATATACGGAATGTGATACTTGATCGCATTCTTTCTCAGGTAGCTGTCATCGTGGATGCTTGCCTTTCCTACCGGAGAATTGATGATCAGGGAGAGCTCGCCGTTCACCATCATGTCGATAATGTTCGGACGTCCCTCGTAGATCTTTTTCACAAGCGTTGCCGGGATGCCGGCCTCTGTGATCAGCTCATAGGTACGGCCTGTGGAGAAGATCTTGAATCCGTCTTCATAGAGAGACTTGGCAAGAGCGGCTGCTTCCGGCTTATCCTTGTCGTTCAGGGAAATAAGAACATTTCCTTCCAGCGGAAGCTTGGAGCCTGCTGCCTCTTCAGCCTTATAGAACGCCTCGCCGACTGTTCTTGCCAGACCGAGAACCTCTCCTGTTGAGCGCATTTCCGGTCCGAGAACCGGATCGACCTCCTGGAACATATTGAAGGGCATGACTGCCTCTTTGACACCGAAGTACGGGATGTCTCTTGTCTTCAGATCAGCTACCGGTGAAGGACGTCCTGTCAGGGAAGCGGTAATGATATCCGTTGCAACCGGAACCATACTGATGCCGCAGACCTTGGAAACGAGCGGTACTGTACGGGATGCACGCGGATTTGCCTCAATGACAAATACCTTGCCGTTCTCGATCGCATACTGGATATTCATGAGACCGACGACATGCATTTCCTCGGCAATACGTCTTGTGTACTCACGGATCAGCTCAAGCTGCTCTTCCGGAATGTGCTGTGACGGAAGAATGCATGCGCTGTCACCGGAGTGAATGCCGGCAAGCTCGATGTGCTCCATGACTGCCGGGACATAAGCGCGTTCGCCGTCACAGATGGCATCTGCCTCGCACTCCATCGCGTGATTCAGGAAGCGGTCGATCAGGATCGGACGATCCGGTGTGACGCCGATCGCTGCCTTCATATAATCTGTCAGAGATTCGTCATCGTAGACGACCTCCATGCCGCGGCCGCCCAGTACGAAGGAAGGACGCACCATGACCGGATATCCGATCTGACCTGCGATAGCAAGTGCTTCATCGACTGTAGTCGCCATACCTGCTTCCGGCATCGGAATTTCCAGCTTGTCCATCATCTCGCGGAACAGATCACGATCCTCGGCAAGAGCAATTACCTCAGGTGTTGTGCCGAGAATATTGACACCGTTCTTCTTCAGCTCTGCTGCGAGATTCAGAGGAGTCTGACCGCCGAACTGAGCGATGACACCTGCCGGCTTTTCCTTTTTGTAAATGGAAAGAACATCCTCGAGAGTCAGCGGCTCAAAATAGAGCTTGTCAGAGGTGTCATAGTCTGTGGAGACCGTCTCCGGATTGCAGTTTACAATGATCGTCTCAAAGCCGAGCTTTTTCAGTGCCTGAGCAGCATGTACACAGCAGTAATCGAATTCGATACCCTGGCCGATTCTGTTCGGGCCGCCGCCGAGAATCATGATTTTCTCTTTCTTCTCGCTTACCTGATCATGATCTTCGCCGATATAGGTGCTGTAATAGTAAGCACTGTTGTCCGTGCCGCTGACGTGAACGCCGTCCCATCTCTCTGTCAGAGCGATCTCTTCGCGGCGGGCACGGATGCTGTCCTCGGAGATCTCCAGGATCTCGCTTAAGTAAGCGTCGGAGAAGCCGTCCTTCTTTGCCTGAGTCAGAGCCTCGTCGGAGGGTAGCTCACCCTTGTGGGCAAGAAGCGCTTCTTCTTCCTCGACCAGTTCCTTCATTTGTTCAATAAAGTAATGCTTTACCTTTGTCAGCTCAAAAATTTCCTCGACCGTTGCGCCCTTGCGCAGTGCCTCATACATGATGAAATGACGCTCGGAGGAGGCATTGGCCAACAGGTTCAGAAGCTCCTTCTTAGACAACTGGTCGAAATTATTGACGTGACCAAGTCCGCTGCGGCCCTTCTCAAGAGAGCGGATCGCTTTCTGGAAAGCTTCCTTATAGGTCTTGCCGATGCTCATGACTTCGCCGACAGCACGCATCTGAGTGCCAAGCTTGTCTTCAACACCCTTGAATTTTTCGAATGCCCAGCGTGCGAACTTGACAACGACGTAGTCGCCGTCCGGCTGATACTTATCCAGTGTGCCGTACTTGCCGCAGGGGAGATCTGCCAGAGTCAGTCCCGTTGCCAGCTTTGCGGAGACAAGAGCAATCGGGAAGCCGGTTGCCTTGGATGCAAGAGCGGAGGAGCGGGAGGTACGCGGATTGATCTCAATGACAACAATACGTCCGCTTACCGGATCGTGTGCAAACTGTACGTTTGTACCGCCGATGACGCCGATATGCTCGACGATGCGGTATGCCTGCTCCTGCAGTTCCTTCTGCAGATCTTCGGAAATAGTCAGCATCGGTGCAGTGCAGAAGGAGTCGCCGGTATGAACGCCGACCGGATCCACATTTTCAATGAAGCAGACGGTGATCATGTTGTTGTCCTTGTCGCGGACAACTTCGAGCTCCAGCTCCTCCCAGCCGAGGATGGACTCCTCGATCAGGACCTGATGAATCAGAGAAGCCTGCAGACCTCTTGCACTGACGGTTTTTAATTCTTCCTTATTATAGACGAGACCGCCGCCGGCTCCGCCCATCGTATATGCCGGACGGACAACTACCGGGTAGCCGAGCTCATCAGCAATAGCGAGAGATTCCTCTACGCTGTATGCCTCCTTGCTTCTCGGCATGCCGATATTCAGCTTGTTCATGGTCTCCTTGAATTCGATGCGGTCCTCGCCGCGCTCGATGGCATCGACCTGAACACCGATTACCTTCACGTTGTATTTGTCAAGAACACCTGCCTGATGCAGCTCGGAGCAGAGGTTCAGACCGGACTGGCCTCCGAGGTTCGGCAGAAGCGCATCGGGACGCTCCTTCTCAATAATGGCTGACACACGCTCTACATTGAGCGGCTCAATGTAGGTGATATCTGCCATTTCCGGATCGGTCATGATTGTTGCGGGGTTGGAGTTGACAAGGACAATTTCATAGCCGAGGCTGTGAAGTGCCTTACATGCCTGAGTACCGGAGTAATCAAACTCACAGGCCTGGCCGATTACGATCGGACCGGAGCCGATAATCAGGATCTTATGGATGTCTGTTCTCTGCGGCATAGTTTCCCTCCTTTAGAAATCACTTTCAGGAATCAGTGAATTGTAAATCTGCTATACTGTTTGTGGTTGGGTATACCTATGTTTGATTCCGGCATATTATTATATACTGAAGTCTGCCCAAAAATAAAGTAAATAGTGATTCTGGAGGACAAACATGTTTTCTGTCGAGCTTACTAAAAAATTGATAGGAATCGAGAGCACGGATCCGGGGGCTTTTGAGGGTCTGCTTGCAGAAGAACTTGTGCGGATCGCACGGGCACAGCTTCCCGATCATGCACATATAGAATGGAAAGAAGTCATGCCGGGGCGGCCGATTGTGAGGTTTGTGCTTCCCGGTACAGATGAGTCGCTTTCTGACTTTGCTTTTATCTGTCACATGGACACGGTTCCCTTCGGCGGGGGCTGGCACAGGGATCCGATCGGTGCGGGAGAGGAAAACGGAAAGATCTACGGAAGAGGAGCCTGTGATATGAAGAGCGGACTTGCTGCCTCGCTTTCTGCATTTCTTCGGTATGCGCAGGCAGGAAAAACGAAAAGAACCGTTTCCTGGATCGGAACCTGCGATGAGGAGGATATTATGCGCGGCTCTGAGACGGCGGCGGATCTCGGATGGGTGAATGCCGAAACCTGGCTCATGGACTGCGAACCTACCGACGGAAAGATCGAGACGGCCCACAAGGGCAGATACTGGTTTCGCTTCACTGTTTTAGGCAGAGCAGCGCACGCCAGTGAGCCGCAGACGGGGGCGGATGCCATTGCGGGGATGGCCTATGCGATCGCTGCGATCCGTGAAGAAATCGCAAAGCTTCCGAAGGACGATTTTCTCGGAGAGACGACCGTAACTTTCGGAAGGATATCCGGAGGAACGCAGCCCTATCAGGTGCCGGCGGAATGCACGGTTACGATCGATGTCCGTGCGGTTCCGGGGATCGGGATCGAGACGATCAGGCAGATCCTCGAGCTGGGCACGGAACGTGCTGCCGCGAGAATTCCCGGCATCTCCTCACGGGTGGAGATCACGGGACAGAGGGAATCGGTTCCTCATCATCCGGATAATCCGCTTCTGCGGTTAGCAAGAGAGTCCGTTCTCGAAGAGACCGGTGAACTGCCGCAGGTGACTGCCTTCCCCGGATATACAGATACAGCTGTCATTGCCGTGCGTACAGGAAATAAAAACACCCTGTCTTACGGACCGGGAAGTCTCGATATGGCACATAAGCCGGATGAGTACGTAGAGATCGCGGATATCGAGCGCTGTGAGCGGGTATATTTGAATTTACTGCAAAAGCTTTAAGCGAAAACGGGGTAGGCAAAAACTCTGTACGAAAGGGCAGTTTCGAGAAAAACTCTGTACGGAAAATGGCAGTTTTGAGAAAAACTCTGTACGGAAAGAGCGGTTTCGGGAAAAATCTGTACAGGAATAGGAAATTTCGGGAATAGAATTTGGCAAAAATACCAGTTACCAATTGAATTTTTTTGTCCTATAATAAATTCCTTGAGCGAATGTTAAGAAAAAGGTTATAAAAAAGCGATACATTCGTGCGGCTGTACGGATATTTCTGACGAAAATATTGGCGAAAAGAGCATCGCCGGGTGACGCGGAGGAAATTATGTTTATTTTATTTTTTATTTTATGGATGATCCTCAACAGCAGGATCACTCTCGAGGTTATCCTGTTTGGAATCGCCGTTTCCGGGGCAGGGTGTCTGTTTGCGGGAAAGCTTCTTGGCTACCGCTTTTCCTGGGATAAAAGGCTCTTAAAGAATCTTCCGCTGCTGATTCTTTATCTTCTGATTCTGATCAGGGAAATTGTGATGGCATCGCTGATGGTTATGAAAGAGGCATTCTCCCCGCAGGGCGGACCGGATCCGGTGATCGTGGAATTTGATACGGAATTTAAGACAGGATTCCAGAATGTGCTTCTGGCAAATTCCATCACTCTGACCCCGGGAACCTATACCCTTCTTCAGCAGGATAATCATTTTGTTGTGCACTGCCTCAGGGCATCTTATGCGGAGGGAATAGAGGAATCGGTCTTTGTGAAGCTGCTGAGAAAGTTTTCTCTTTCTTAAAGGAACGATCGGTTGAATGATTTAATTAGGAAAAGAATCGGATTTCAAAGCATATCTGAAGGAGTGGAAGAATGAGTATTGAAACTGCTTATGAATGGCTGTATGGCTGCATGATACTGTTTCTTGTGATCCTTGCCGGTGTGATGCTGTTTAGAGCAATCATCGGTCCCCGGGTCACGGACCGGATCATGTCAGTCAACATGCTGGGAACACTGGTGGTGAGCTGTATCGCAGTTGCGTCACAGCTGCTGCAGGAGCTCTGGCTTCTGGATGTGGCTATGATCTACACCATGATCAGTTTTATTTCCGTGCTGATTCTGGCAACAATGTATATTCCGCGTAACAGGAAGATGCAGATGCCGGAGGGGAAAGAAAAACAGAATGTCACGCGAAAAACAAATAAGGATCGCAGGTGAGAAAAATGACTTTGGAATGGATCAGATTTTGGATTACCGCTGTATGCTTCTTCGGAGCAGCAGCAGCTTTTCTGGCAGAGGTTGCGGGTGTATGGCGGTTTGGATATGTCATGAACCGCATGCATGCCGCAGGTATAGGAGATACGCTGGGAATTTTCCTGATTTCCCTGGGGCTTGCGGTCTCCGCATTCAGCTTCGCTGATATCTTAAAGCTTGTTCTCATGGTGTTTTTCCTCTGGTTGTCTTCTCCGACCTGTACTCATTTTCTGGGACAGGTAGAGTATTTTACCAACAGAAAGGCCATGAAAGAGATACCGGTCAGAAAGATCAGCGATACTTCGGAAACAGAACAGAATTCCGAAAGAAAAGAAGAGAAGAAGGAGGATGAGTCATGACTGCAATTGATATAGTAAAAATTCTTCTTCTGGTTCTTCTGATCGTCTGTGCGGTCAGTGTGAACTTTACACGCACGATTCTTTCTGCAGTAATTATTTTTATGTCCTACAGTTCCATCATGTGTATTGTCTGGATTCTGCTGGAATCTCCGGATCTTGCAATCACGGAGGCTGCCGTAGGCGCAGGTATCAGCGGAATTCTTTTTTTGGTGACATTAAGAAGGATCCGCGAGGCAGATGCAGATCGGGAGGAGCAGGAGACAAATGAAGAAAGGAAATAAAAAGACCGGTTCAGCTTTATCGATCGGGAAATCCGTATTTTTCCGCTGGCTGGACGGAGACATTGATCTGCTCTCGGGAATTACGGATACCTCGGAGGTGCCGGACATTTCCCGTGATGAGCTGAGGAAAACACAAAACCAGAAGGTCAGGAAAATTGCATCGTCAATCAGTATGAGAAGGGCAGCACGGGCAGAAGAGAAGAGCTTTCAGATTCTCTATCGCATTATTGCCGCAGTCAGCTGTATGCTGCTCATAAGCGTGCTTCTTTATACGACTTCAAAGCTGCCCGAGTACGGGGCGGAAAATCCTCAGACACTGGAAGTGGTTGAGAGATACGTGGAGAAAGGTGTGGAGGAGACCGGTGCCATAAATATTGTGGCAGGCATGATCCTTGACTACCGTGCCTTTGACACGCTCGGTGAATCCCATGTTCTTTTCACCGCACTAGTCTGTGTTATGATCCTCCTGAAAAAAGACAGGAAAAACATGCAGCGCGGACTTGACAGCTATCACCAGATCGAGAAGGAGCATTTCCACAGGATCTCTACCGAATCCATCATGCGGAACGTCGGACGCGTGCTGATCCCGTGCATTTTTGTGTACGGAGTCTATGTGCTCTTAAACGGTCAGAACGGACCGGGTGGCGGCTTCTCGGGAGGCGCTGTCATGGGAGCGGGGCTGATCATGGCCTCTGCCTCCGTCGGGTTTGAGAAAGTAGACCGCTATTTTACCGCAAAGGTGTCTGCGGTCATCACAGTCTGTGCACTCGGATTTTACAGCTTTGCCAAGGGATACGTGTTCTTCACAGGTGCCAATCATCTGGAGAATCATATCCCGAAGGGAACACCCGGTAATCTTCTGAGCGGCGGTATGATCCTGCCGCTTGATATTGCGGTTGGACTCGTGGTCATGTGCACGATGTTTGGATTCTACAGTCTGTTCCGCAGGGGCAGCATCGGAGGAAAATGATTATGCTTGAGCATCTCTGGATAAACTATGAAGAGACCGCTGCCATCATTCTTTTCGGTGTCGGCTTTACCACTCTTCTTTTTCAGAAAAATCTGATTCGTAAGCTGATCGGAATGAACATCATGGATACAGGAACCTTTCTGTTTCTGGCATCTATGGGATATATTGACGGCCGCAAAGCCCCGATTATTGTGGACGGTGTGCAGGAAGCCTCTGTTTACATTAATCCGGTGCCTGCCGGACTGGTGCTTACCGGTATTGTTGTATCCGTATCAGTTACCGCCATTATGCTGGCACTGAGTGTGCGGCTTTACAAGCGGTATCACACACTGAATCTGGATGAGGTATATATTCTCTCCGGACATCGGGAGGAAGACAGATAATGAGTAATATTGTTTACAACCTTCCGCTTTTCACAATTATCCCCTGCCTGTTTTCAGGGGTATTGTGTCTGGTGTTAAATGGAAAAACTGCACGCCGCTACACGATGCTGCTGGAGTGTGTGCTGATCGTACTGGTCAGCATTATCCTCTGGTACACGGTAACGGCAGGAACCGCCCTTACTTATCCGATGGGAGAGTTCCCGGCACCCTGGGGAAATGAGATTCGTGCCGGTGCTCTTGAGGCGCTGATCGCCCTTCTGTTCCTGATCGTGATGTTCTGCTCGGTTCTGGGCGGTTTTCATTTTGTGGATCTGGACATTGATGAGAGCAAGATCAATCTCTATTATGCACTGATCAATCTCATGACAGCTGCACTCATGGCCATGACCTGGACCAATGACGTCTTCACGGGATACGTATTTCTTGAGATCCTGACCCTGTCGAGCTGCGGCGTTCTGATCGTCCGTGAGATCGGAAGAACCACCCTTGCGGCGATCCGTTATATGATCCTGAATCTTCTTGGATCCGGTCTATTCCTTCTGGGTATCGTCCTGCTGTACGATGTCTCCGGACATCTGCTCATGCTCCCCATGCAGGAGACGCTCTCGGTTCTGGCAGAGGATCCGCAGGTGTTTACGGTTGTGACTCTGGCGACCGGTATTCTTACGATCGGACTTGGCATTAAGAGCGGTCTGTTTCCGTTCCATTTCTGGATGCCGGATACCTACGGCATGTCTACACCGACATCCGCCTCTGTGCTGTCAGCGCTGGTGTCCAAGTGTTACCTGTTTCTGCTTATCAAAATTTATTACAGAGCGGTCGGCATTACGCTCATTGAGCGCATGCCGCTGAAGAATGTTCTGTTTGTGCTCGGAATCTGCGGCATGATCTTCGGATCGATTTCCGCACTTCGCGCCAACCATGTAAATAAGATGGTTGCCTTTTCCTCGGCCGCACAGATCGGCTACATCTATATGGGAATCGGCATCGGCGGGACAGCCGGCTATACGGCAGCGATCTTTCAGATCTTTGCCCATTCCGTAACGAAGTCCATGCTGTTTCTGACTACGCCGAGACTCGCTGCGGTATCCGGAGAAAGTCTTCTCTTTAAGCAGCTTCAGGGCAGCGGATTAAGAGACAAGAATGCGGGACTTTTCTTCACGCTCGGTGCATTATCCATGATCGGAATTCCGATTTTTGCCGGCTTCTCAGCAAAGCTTCTCTTCGGAGTGGCAGCAGTGGAAACGGTCAGCCTGAGAAAGATGATCCTTGTGATCCTTGCACTTGCAGTGAGTTCTCTGCTCAATGCACTCTATTTTATTCGTACGATGATTCGTATCTACACGGGACATGATAAGACCGTGGTGCCCTTCCGTGAGCGGCCGGTCCGCAACCGTATCAGCTATAACGTTCCGATGCTGATCCTGCTTGCAGGAAATCTGTTTCTGGGACTTATGTCCGGAACAGTTGTCAGTATCATCACGAAGGGACTGGAAATGTTCTCCTGAGAGCTTTGCAAAACGGGGGAGCCTGGAACGAAGTCAGAGGTTCCAAAACAGCTTTGGGATCTCTTGTCAGATACATGAGAAAGGAAGCCGCAGCTTTTGTTTGCGGCGGGTGAGATGTAATGGGAATTTTTTTGGCAGCTGCCTTCCTGTTTCCTGTTGTCGCCGGCATTCTGATCCTGGCGCTGGTAAAGGAGACGGGAAAGAGGAACCGCTTATTCGGAACAGCGGTGGTACTCACAGATCTGCTCTGCCTGCTTGCCATGCGGACAGAGGAGGCCTTTGCCCCTGTCCGGTTATATTCTGATGCGGCAATGCGCTTCCGCATGGATGATCTTGGAAGGCTGACACTTTGTATTGTCATGCTGATGTACACCTGCGTTTTTTTCTACGCTTTCCGCTATATGGAACACGATAAGCGTTCCGGGCAGTTTTATCTGTGGTGCCTGATCTCCTTCGGAGCACTGATCGCGGTGTGTATGTCGGATAATATGGTAACTTTGTACTTCTGCTTTGAGATGCTGACACTGACGACCTTCCCTATGGTGCTCCATGAACGCACGAAGGATGCGGTCGCAGCAGGTATGAAATATCTGTACTATTCCATGGCCGGTGCGCTGATGGGACTTATGTGCGTGTTCTTTCTTTACCATTTTGCCGGCGGAAGCACGGAGTTTGCGTACGGCGGTTTTCTGACAAGAGAAATGATCGCCGGCCATGAGAAGCTGTTTTACGGCATGATGCTTGCCGGCGTGATCGGCTTCGGAACAAAGGCAGGACTTTTTCCTATGCACAGCTGGCTGCCGACTGCACATCCTATTGCTCCGGCACCTGCCTCCGCATTGCTTTCCTCTATTGTCACCAAGGCAGGAGTGATCGCTGTTATCCGACTTGTATATTACTCTGCAGGTCCGGATCTCATTCGCGGAACATGGATGCAGTATGCATGGATCATTCTTGCCATGATCACGATCTTTATGGGATCCATGATGGCTTTTAAGGAAAAGGTGCTGAAAAAGCGTCTGGCATTTTCCTCCGTCAGTCAGATCTCGTATGTTCTGCTGAGCCTTTCCTTCCTGAGTGAGGAGGGACTTCGGGGCGGATTACTTCATTTTATGAGCCATGCGGCATCCAAGGGCTGTCTCTTCCTGGCTGCCGGTGCGGTCATCCATCTGCTCGGATATACGAAAGTAACTCAGCTGAAGGGAGTCGGCAGAAAGCTTCCGGTTGTTTTCGTATGCTTTACGCTTGCCTCCCTCTCACTGGTCGGTATTCCTCCTATGGGCGGTTTCCTGAGTAAGTGGACAATTGCGGGAGCTACCTTTGAGAGCGGTATGCTGCCGTTCTCGATTCTGGCGCCGGTGGTGCTTCTCGTTTCCGCACTGCTCACGGCGGGGTATCTGTTTACGATCGTCACGGACGCTTTCTATCCGGGACTTGCGGAAGAGCAGGAGCATGCGCAGCTGGATGCCGCAGATACTGTCTGTGAGCCGAAGCTCATGACGGTTCCTATGATCTGCCTGTGTGCGGCAGCGCTCATCGCAGGCATCTGGGGAAATGCGATCCTGAGTTTCTTCGGATTCTAAAGGAGGAATCACATGGAAATATTCATGCTGCTGATGCCTGTCCTGCTTCCGATCGCAGGCGGGTCAGTGCTGTTCTTTTACAAATTTAAAAATGAAAAAAGTCGGAATCTGTATCTGGAGATCATCGCGGTTCTTACCTCGCTGTTCATCTGGTTCGACCTTTACTCTTATCGGGGCGCGGCACATACGCTGTACAGCTTCACGAGCGGCTTCTCCATCACCTTCGCGATTGACGGGATGGGTACGCTGTTTGCGGCATTGATCTCCGTCATGTGGCCGATGGTTCTCCTCTATGCGTTTTCCTATATGAGAGGAGAGGAGAGAGGTCACCGCTTTTTTGCATTTTATATCGGTACCTACGGCGTGACGCTGGGTGTTGCCTTTGCGGGTAATATCACTACGATGTATGTATTTTACGAGATGCTTTCTCTGATCACGATTCCTCTGGTCTGCTACTATGGCAACCATGAGAGTATGTATGCGGGAAGAAAGTATGCGGCATTTACGATCGGCGGCGCATCTCTTACCTTCTTTGCGGTAATTGCCGCAACGCTTTACGGGCAGAACGGTGCCTTTATTTACGGAGGCTCGCTTTTGTCGGGAGCGGATGTCACGCTCATGCGTATCGCCTTCCTGCTTGCCTTTTTCGGATTCGGAACGAAGGCAGCGATCTTTCCGCTTTATGCGTGGCTTCCCACTGCCTCGGTAGCTCCGACTCCGGTTACGGCGCTTCTTCATGCGGTTGCGGTCGTAAATTCCGGCGTATTTGCCGTGATCCGTATCCTCTGGTATCTCTTTGGACCGGACATCCTGATCGGCAGCTATGCACAGAATATCGGTCTTATAGCAGCGGAGTTCACACTTGTTTTTGCGGCTGTCCTGGCTGTAAGAGAGCGGCACTTTAAGAAGAGACTGGCCTATTCCACGATCAGCAATCTTTCTTACATGCTCTTTGGCATTATGCTGATGACTCCGGCAGGTTTCCTTGGGGGAATCGCCCATATGCTGTTTCACAGCGTGATCAAGATGACGCTGTTCCTGTGTGCGGGTGCATTTATGCACAGCACGGAAAAAAGTTATGTGTATGAGCTTAACGGTGTCGGAAAAAGAATGCCGGTCACCTTCGTATGCTATACCATTGCAGCACTTTCCCTCACGGGAATTCCGCTTCTCTGCGGCTTTGTCTCAAAGTGGACACTGCTGAATGCGGGAGCGGATGCGGGAACGACGCTCGGAATCGTCGGTGTCTGCTGCCTGATCGTATCAGCCTTCCTCTGCGCGATTTATACGCTGACCGTCAGCATCAGGGCATTTTTCCCGATGGCAGGCATGGACAGATTTGCACATGACGGCAAAACAAAGGATGCGGATCTTGATATGAAGATTCCCATTATTTTCTTCACGATTGTCAATCTTCTTTTCGGACTTTTCTCCGGTCCGGTTATTGAGCTTCTTGGCGGTATTGTGAACGGACTGTTTTAATATAAGGAGTGAGTTATGTTACTGAAAGCAATTGTATTCTTTCCCTTTGCGGGAGCCTTGATCTCCTGGATCGCGGGAAGAAAGAATGAGGGCGTCAGGGACGCATGGGTGTGTGTAGTCACAGCCGTTGAACTTCTGATGTGTCTCCTTCTTCTCAGACAGGGCGGAAGTGCATTTATCGGCGGGATCTTTGCGTCGGGGATCTCCTTACAGGCAGACGGCTTTCGATCCGCATATGCCATTGTCGCGGCGGTAATGTGGCTTTTTACCACCGTGTTTTCACAGGAGTATTTCAGGGAAGAGAGAAGAAACCTGAACCGGTACTGGCTCTTTATTCTGTTTACACTGGGAGCCACCGAGGGCGTCATGCTTTCGGCTGATTTCATGACGGCTTATATCTTTTTCGAGATCCTTTCCATGACCTCCTTTACCTGGGTTATCCATGAGGAGACAAAGGAAGCGATCCGTGCAGGTATTACATATCTGTTCGTGGCTGTCATCGGCGGTCTGATCCTGTTCATGGGTCTTTTGCTTCTGGCTCATTCTGCCGGCACACTTACTTTCTCCGAGCTTCCCGCCGCAGTAGCCGGAAAAACCGGAGATCCCGTAATTTTTGCCGCAGGAATCTGTATCCTTCTGGGATTCGGAGCCAAGGCAGGTATGTTCCCTCTGCACATCTGGCTTCCGAAGGCGCATCCTGTGGCACCTTCACCGGCATCGGCACTGCTTTCCGGTATTCTGACAAAGGTCGGAATTTACGGTATCCTGATGACGATCACCTGTGTTATGACAGAAAGCGCTGTGTTCGGCTATCTGGTTTTAGCGGCAGGAGTGATCACGATGTTCCTCGGCGCTCTGCTTGCTCTGTTCTCCGTGAATCTGAAGCGCACGCTTGCCTGCTCCTCTATGTCTCAGATCGGCTTTATTCTGACCGGTGCGGGGATGTATGTGCTGATCTGTGCGTCGGGAGCAGAGGAGGAGAGCGGAATTGCCCTTGCTGGACTCATGCTTCACATGGTCAACCATTCTTCCATCAAGCTGACACTCTTTATGGCTGCAGGTGTCGTTCTGATCAGTGCGCATGCCCTGAATCTGAACGAGATCAGAGGCTGGGGAAGAAAGAAGCCGCTGATCAAGGCGGCATTTGCTCTGGGCGCTCTGGGAATCAGCGGTGTGCCGCTCTTTAACGGCTTTATTTCGAAGACACTTCTGCATGAGAGTATTCTTGAAGGAATTGCCGTTCAGGCAGCCTCCGCCGGACTTCTGAAATGTGTGGAATGGATTTTCCTCGTTTCCGGCGGCTGTACCTTCGCATATATGCTGAAGCTTTTCCTCTGCGTGTTTATTGAGAAAAATGAAGACACAGCAAGACAGGCCTCCTTTGATGCACAGACATCCTACATGAACATCGGAAGCGGCACCGTGATTTTCGGATCTTCTCTCGTTATGATCGTGTTGGGACAGCCGTTCATTGCAAAGGCACTTGCAAGTGTCATGACCGGCACAAATGTGCTGGAGGAGTTTTCCGCATTTTCATGGGAAAACTTAAAGGGCGGACTTATCTCTCTCGGAATCGGTGCTCTTATTTACCTTCTCTTTGTGAGAAAGATTCTGATGAGAGAAAATAAATACAGAGATCTGTGGCCTTCACGTCTGGATCTGGAAGACAGCTTCTACAGACCTGTCGGACGTGTGCTGATCCTTGTCGGAACCTTTACGGGAAGAGTACTTGCCGACAGTATGGACAGCTGTATCCTGCTTCTTCGAAGAACTGTGCTTCATGAGCACAGACCGAGGACAAAGTCCGATCGTATCGGATTGATGGATCAGACGAAGGGTGCCATTCGTGCGATGGATGCCTTTTCGGGAAATTTCTCCTTTGCGCTTATGATGGCGTGCATCGGCATTCTGCTGATCCTGAGCGTTCTGGTTCTGCTCTCGATTCTTCACGTGAATATCGACTTTTAAGAGACAAGAGATCAAAATCGTGTAATAATGAAACCGGATGGTTTCGGATTTTCATGAGCGCTATGATCGTGAGCCGGAGCGTAAGAAACGCAGAGCTATGCGGAAGCGGACATCAAGGAGGGGATAGACATGATCAACATTGCACAGGATACGATTTTCAAGCTTCATCCCATCGATACGAGAAAAATCAGATCGGATATTGCATCACTTCTGATCCGTGATGAAGAGGTTGTGGCTGCATTTAAAACGGTTCGCGATCAGATGATCTTCACCACACACCGCATCATTACAACGGATTCTGTCGGTGTGACCGGGGTCAAGAAGACCTATTCCTCCCTCCCGTATACAAGAATTCAGTACTACGGCATTGAGACACCGGGACTGGTTGAACTTGTTCCGGAGTCTGCGCTGATGGTTACCTTCGCAAGCGGATACACGGCAAGATTTGAATTTCGCGGAAGTACGGATATTTTGGAGCTGAGCCGCGTGATCTCCGAGTATATTCTGTAAAAACAGCGGCATTTGAGCGATAGAAAAAAGAACAGCCGGGGCAAAACTCCTCTTTCAAATATCCGGATATTCCGGAGAAGATGAGTTTTGACCCGGCTGTTTTGTGTCTGAAGGGGCAGGGCAGCGGACAAGCTGTCGGACTTTTTCTCAGTGGATCAGTCCGCTGAAATCCTTTTCAAAGGTATCGGGAAGCTCGATTCCGCGGCTGATGTAGGAGAAGAGATCCTCCTTCATATACGGAAGCAGAGAGAGGGTTCTGCGATACGCTTTTTTCAGGTCCGTGATAACGGGATCGAGTGCGGGAATGTCATTCTTCGGCATGACGTGTCCCATTATGCTTGCACGATGCTTTCCATAGAGGTGCAGGACCAGATCCAGTGCCTTTCTGGCAGCATCACTGTTCATCAGGAATATTTCCTGAAGGAAGATAAGGCCTTCAAAGCCCTCCGTTATATGTTTTGCGGTAAGATGCGGATAAAACTCCGCGATTTCTTCTTCGGCGGAAGAAAAGCTCTCCGCTTTCAGATTTCTGCCAAGCGGCGTGCTGAGCGGATCCAGACCGTCATCGATCAGAAAAGAGCGGTCCAGGTATGTTTCTATGAGTGAGTGTGAAAAATTGCCCTCATCTCTGCAGGCGTTGACGATCGGATGCAGATTGGAGTCAAGCGCATAATGGCAGAGCATACCGTAAATATACGCAAGCTTCGCATCACTGGGGTCTCTGCGCATTACCCTTGCAAAGCGCCGAAACAGGCGTTTGCCGGAGAGGGTGTGGAGCTGATTGCCATAGCTGTTCAGATGATTCGGGACAGCGGGGCGGTAATAAAAAAGAAAATCCGGTCCCTGAAGCCCCATATCATAGGCTGTGCGGTTCATCCAGATGATTTCCTGTTCCTCATCGGAGAGGAGTTCAAGAAAATCTCTTCCAAAGTGGTCGTGTGTATAAAGATCCGGCATAGAAAA
Source organism: Lachnospiraceae bacterium (assembly GCA_030527595.1). Lineage (GTDB taxonomy): Bacteria > Bacillota > Clostridia > Lachnospirales > Lachnospiraceae > Chordicoccus. The sequence goes on from JAUNAN010000034.1 coordinate 17,752, forward strand.
CCTCCGTATTTACAGATCTGTCTGTGATTCCTGTCAGCAGATGATATACGATATCCCGTAAACTCTGCGAGCGGTATCTTATGAATTCTGATTTCGCTACTACAATAACAAATTCTGCAAAGAAGCGCAAATTTACTGCGTTTATACCTAGCACCGTCAGAAGATGTATGCGCTCAGATAAACTGCATTTTTCTGCTCACCGTCAGAAGATGTATGCGCTCAGATGTGCTGCGTTTCCTGCTCGCTACATGCGCTTATTCGCTCAGGCTCCGGCGCGAACTCGCCCGCAAAGCGGGCTCAGACATGCGCCCCGCCTTCGCTGCCAGCATGCAGCTCCCGACGGAAGCCTCGCAATATCATTCGCTGCATACATCCTTCTTCCGGCGCATGCATGGTTCGGGCATGCTTTACTTAGGAAGCCTGCCAGCGCTATATGCTAGTATGGGCTCCGCTTTCCGGAGTAGAAAGTGAGCCTATCAGGACTATTTGCTTGTATGGACTCCGCATTCCGGAGTAGAAAGTGAGCCTATCAGGACTATTTGCTTGTATGGGCTTCAATTTTCAGGGTAGCAGGGGAGCCTGCCTGGCGTTTTTGCTTGCATGGGCTTCAATTTTCAGGG
>JAUNAN010000148.1:0-209 GCA_030527595.1 Lachnospiraceae bacterium
GATAAATGATGCAGGGAATTCTTGCTTTCTGCACTTTCCCAGTACCGTTCCCCAATAAGTGGTGTGGGGATTTCCTGCTTCCTGCGATCTCACAGCACCTGCGCGAAATATAAACAAGGTGAAGGATCTATTCACTCATTTGAATTGATCCTTCACCTGTTATTAGTAAGAAACTATTACTTACAGTTCCTTGGATTCATTGGCTCATT
>JAUNAN010000148.1:219-3392 GCA_030527595.1 Lachnospiraceae bacterium
CAACCTGTCGAACCTCCGACTTGTCGAAGTTCTGACCCAATCCATCGAACATAGATTATAGAAATGATTATTCTACCTCTACGTACTCGCCGTTTGTAATGGAGTAAACCTTCGGAGCCTTGGACGGTTCACCGTCAGCTGTCCATGTAAGCGGAGAACCTGTTACACCATCAACAGAGATCTCTGTCATCACGCCTTTGATACCGTCGCAGATATCAGAAACGCTCATATCCGGTGTCAGGTTTGCTGCCTCGATTGCTGCCTTGATCGCATAGATGGAGTCATAGGAGTCAGCGCCGAACTGGTTCGGAACCTCACCGCCGTTTGCAGCTTCAGAGTTTTTAACAAATGTCTGTGTCTTCTCGTCAGTAGCTGTCGGAGAATACGGAGTCATCAGCATCAGACCCTCTGCAAGAGAAGTGTCAAAGTTCTCAACAGTCAGGATACCGTCCATACCGTCACAGCCGAAGAAGATCGGGCTGAAGTCCATGTTGGAAGCCTGCTGCAGAACCAGAGATGCCTCTGTGTAATAGAACGGAAGGAATACGATCTCTGCGCCGCCGTCCTTTGCAGCCTGAAGCTGTGTGGAGAAGTCTGTCTTGTTGTCTGCGTTGAAAGCTTCCTCGGAAACGATCTCAAGACCAACCTTAGCAGCCTCTTCTACGAATGCTGCCTCGATTCCGGAAGAATAGCTGTCGGAGTTATCATAGATGATACCGACCTTTGTTCCGAGACCTTTTTCAGCGATCAGATCAGCGGAGAGAACACCCTGCTGCGGATCGGAGAAGCATGTACGGAATACATTGTCGTACTTTGTGCAGTCTGTTGCGGAACCGGACGGTGTCAGCTGGAACATATTGTCTTCCTTAGTCAGCTCGGAAACCGCAATAGAGCAAGCGGATGTAACCGTGCCGTCAAGGATCTGCATGCCCTGATCCTTAAGTGCATTGTATGCATTTACGGACTTCTCGGAGTTCAGCTCATCATCCTGGGAAAGGATCTCGACCTGATAACCGTTGATACCGCCTGCTGCATTGATCTCAGCAGCTGCAAGCTCTGCGCCGTTCTTTACAGCGATACCGTAAGCAGCGCCGCCGCCTGTCAGAGGTCCGATCACACCGATCTTAAATACCTCACCGTCAGCACCTGCTGCTGTTGCTTCTGTAGATGCTGCTGCAGCTGTGGATGTCGTACCTGCAGATGAGCTTCCGCAGCCTGCAGCAAGAGAAGCTGTCATTGCTGCAGCAAGTACGAGGCTTAACATTTTGCCTGTCTTTTTCATAATACTTTCCTCCTTCTGTCATACCCCGATCTCGTCTCTACTTAAATATATACAGTCTCTTTTTACCATGAGCTCTGAGAGTCATGATTAAAACTGAAGCACCCATCATTTCGAGCTGTTTATTATTTTCAGCGTTCATCAGGAAAAGCCATTCAGCAGGATGGATCGTTAATGATTAAGAATCATCCATCAGGACGAAGTGTTAACCCCATTAGAATCACTCATCAGGATGAAATGTTAACCCCATTAGAACTATTCATCAGAATAGACCGTTCATCATCTGAACCGAAAATAACCAACAAATAAGATAGTTGACCGAACCGGTGTATATTGAAAATAAAAAAACAGCACGTCAGCGCAGAAAGCCTCCTCGCTGATGCCCTGTCTTTCGTTAATTATAGCTTCGAATCAAAATGCGTCAAGAGGAATGGAAAAAATACTGCTGTCTGAGTGCATGTTTTTCTGCTATGATAGATGAGCAGATAGGAACATCTGCCAAGGTTCCGCGGATGTTCCGCGTTTTGAAACAGCAACCTGATACCCCGGCTGGCAGCCGACCCCGGAGTCCCGGAAAAGCTGCGGCGGCATGGACATTCAAAGGAGGATATGCATGCAGAACGAAAGACGTCCCGAAAACATGGAACGTATTGTGACAGAGCAGCAGGCTCAGGCATTTATTGACAGCGAAATTGCAAAGGTTCGCGACCAGGTAGGCGACAAGAAGGTACTTCTCGCTCTCTCCGGAGGTGTAGATTCTTCCGTCGTTGCGGCACTGCTCATTAAGGCCATCGGTCAGAATCTTGTCTGTGTCCACGTAAACCACGGTCTCTTAAGAAAGGGCGAGCCGGAGCAGGTCATCAAGGTATTCCGTGATGAGATGAATGCAAATCTGGTCTATGTAGATGCTACGGACCGTTTCCTGGATAAGCTGGCAGGTGTCACTGATCCGGAAGAGAAGCGTCACATCATCGGTTCCGAATTTATTGAAGTATTTGCTGACGAGGCAAGAAAGCAGGACGGCATTGAGTTCCTGGCTCAGGGTACGATCTGGCCGGATATTCTGGAGAGTGAGACCGGAATCAAGGCTCACCACAATGCAGGCGGTCTTCCGGAGGATCTCAACTTTGAGCTTGTTGAGCCGGTCCGCATCCTGTTCAAGGACGAGGTACGTATCGTAGGTGAGGCACTCGGCCTTCCCTCCGGCATGGTCAACCGTCAGCCGTTCCCGGGTCCGGGATTAGGCGTTCGCTGCCCGGGTGCCATCACAAGAGAGCGTCTGGAAGCTGTCCGTGAATCCGATGCGATCCTGCGTGAGGAATTTGACAAGAACGGTCTTGCAGGCAAGGTATGGCAGTATTTCACCGTCGTTCCGGATTTCAAGTCTACCGGTGTAACAGACGGCAAACGTACCTTTGACTGGCCGGTCATCATTCGTGCCGTAAACACAAAGGATGCCATGACAGCAACAGTTGAGAATATTCCGTATGAACTGATGATGCATCTGACTCAGCGCATCACTTCCGAGGTTCCGGGCGTCAATCGTGTTCTGTATGACTTCACACCGAAGCCGAGCGCAACGATCGAGTACGAATAAAGAATACGGTAAGTTCCCAATACTAATATTGTGATATACACTCCGATGCCCATGCAGCCTGAAAGCTGCATGGGCATCGGAATCACTCTTTTCCTTTATTACCCGATGCCTATTTACTTGATAAATCCGCCTCCGGGCATCGATCTCACTCTTTTTTTCACCTCCCCGATGCCACTAAGCCCTATAAATCCGTCTCCGGGCATCGGTCTCACTCTTTTTTAACCACACCCAAGCCAATAAGCCCCAATAAACCAACGAACCTCAAACCAACACGACCTTTTAAAAAACACCCAAAAA
>JAUNAN010000149.1 GCA_030527595.1 Lachnospiraceae bacterium
TCTTCAATATATTCGGATTCTCTCTGAATCGTACGTTTGCTGACCCCCAATCGGTCTGCAATTTCCTGTTTAGTAAGCGGAACATTCTCCTGCATCAGCAGCAGGAGAATATCTCGTATTCGCGGTGTGAATTCCATACAATAATATTACCTCATAAATCAGATTCCCACGGAAACTCCAAAATGTTCAAGAATCATTTTTTCTGCTTCAGGATTCCATAAACCTTTATGAGCCTTGCAGCATTCATCCAGCTCCTTAAAGAACGGATCCTCTTCTCCCAGTTTACCAAAATCTTCGATCGCTGTCATCGGCATATTGAACTGGGTGTAGGCAAGTTTTTTACCGCCTTTGATGTTCGGCAGATTGCAGGTGGTCTCTGCGATGGAATCGATGCCTCCTACATGGGTGATCATAACGGACGGATCAATGATATTTCTGGCTGCAAGATCGTTGGCCTCAATGAGATCATCGTTGTTTCCGCCTGTGGTTCCCATGATATGGGTTGCATTGTAATGGCAGTCATACAGATTGATCTTTGCGGAAAATTCATGATCCGTAGGTCCTGCAAAAAAGCTCATGCATCCGTCGTTCGCCATCACCTGATTGCCCAGCTCTGCTACTGCCGGAATCGGCACATAGATCAGAACGTCATCAAAGCCGTGTCCCTCTGAGATCTCCAGAAGTCCCTGTTTTGCATCCTCCATTTTTGCGGTGTTTGCATAGATCAGCTCTACTCCGTGCTCGCGTGCCCACTCGATGGTCACTACCTCTTTTGCTCTCTCGATCTTTGCATCATCCACATCGGTAACTACAATGCGCTTGGGATGATATTCGCTGATCACTGCATACTCCACTGCGCCAAGTCCCATCGGTCCACAGCCTCCCATGATAATCAGCTGTCCGTTTTTCTTGAGCCCCATCTCGTGATGGTATACTCCCTGTTTGGTATGGTACTGTGCATGCATTGCGCCGATGGAACAGCTCATTGGCTCTCCGAGAGAAGCCTTGTAGAAACTGTCACCCTCGAATGGCATCAGTGCATTCAATTCCATAGTCTCATGAGGGAAGATGCAGTACTCGGTTGCGCCGCCGTAGTACTCGTAGGAATATCCCGGGGAAGCCATGCTTCCCTTGTAATTCAGCGCTGGCTGCTGAGCAAAGCGCATACCCGGTTTGAACTTGTCCTGCCATTTTTTTCCTACTTTTACGATTACTCCGGCAAACTCGTGACCTACAATGACCGGATTGGTGTCAATATTCTGCGGTGCGCGCTTATGATTCTTTCCCTGTTTTACAAGTTTATAGGTAGACATACAGATACTGTCAGTATATACCTTTGCCAGAATCTCATCATCCTTGATTTCCGGAAGTTCAAACTCCTCCAGTCTCAGATCCATTTCACCATACATTCTCACTGCTTTTGTCTTCATTTTTATCTCCTTATCTATTCAACATATATCTGTCAGCTGCCGTATCCGATCAAACCTTAAAGATCTCATATACTTCGTCCACGGACATTTCAAGAATCTTATCAACTGCTTCCTCGGTCTCGCATGCCTGGGCGATCTGTGCAAGAACCTCGACATGCTCGCTTCCTACAGATGCGACTCCGATGACCAGCTTGACGATCTCTCCTTCGCCCCAGTCTACGCCGTCCGGGTAGGTGAAGATAGCAAGTCCTGCATTTTTGATTTCGCCGGTCATACCCTCGATTCCATGAGGAATTGCGAGATAATTACCGATGGCTGTGTTAAACACATCTTCCTTGAGCAGCATGGCCTCGGTGTATTTTTCAGTGACGTAACCGCACTCATACAGAACTCTTCCCATTTCCCGGATAACTTCTTCCTTGGATACGGAAGGCAGATTCATGCGAATGTTATTCTTAATCAGAATACCGCCGGTGTAATCCTCGCGTCCCTCCTTGGTGGAGTGAGCATTTTCTCTTGCATGCACCAGCTCTGTTACGATCTGATCGTACTGCGGAGCGGTCATGAAGTTGGAAATAGTTACGATCTTGGCCTGCGGAGCAGATTTGACAGCGCGCTCTACCAGGTCCTGATGGCATACAACGTATTGGGTTCCGGCCGGAATCTCGGATACTGAGGTATGATCCACCATAATATTGGAAAGACCTGCGGCCTCAAGCTTTCTCTTCAGCACTGCTGCGCCCATTGCAGAGGAACCCATGCCTGCGTCACAGGCAAATATTATCTTATCCAGAGTACGAAGATCCACATTTCCGCCTGCAGTGAGCGCTGCTCTTGCCTCCTGCTGCATTCCCTTGGCTGCAGCCTTCATCTCATCCTTCTGGGACTGTGCCTCCTCCAGAGAGGTCTTGCTGCTTCCCATTCTGAGAATAGGAATTGCAATGAGGAATGATACCACTGCTGCGATCACTACGGAGAACAATACCTGTAAGGTTTCTCCCTTTGGTGCGGTAAGTACATATGCGATGACAGATCCCGGGGACGGAGAACCTGAAAGTCCCAGTCCAAAGATCGTATTGTAAAACATTGCTGCGACAGAACCTCCGATAGCTGCCAGAAGAAGCATCGGCTGCATCAGGATGTACGGGAAGGAAATCTCATGGATACCGCCTAACAGATGTACGATCAGAGCTGCAGGAGCAGAATCTCTTGTGGTTTTATCCTTTGCAAAGAACCAGTATGCAAGAAGGATACCGCTTCCGGCTCCGGGGTTAGTCTCGATCATGTAGAAGACAGATTTTCCGGCAGATGCCACCTGCTCAGTTCCGAGTACTGTGAAGATTCCGTGGTTGATTGCGTTATTCAGGAACAGAACCTTTGCCGGCTCTACAAATACGGAGATCAGCGGGAGCAGACCGTGATCTACAAGGATCTGTACACCACCCTTCAGAACTGCAAGGATCGCTGACATGATCGGACCCATTGCATAAAATCCGAGGATCGCCAGAAGCATTCCGAGAATTCCGATGGAGAAGTTGTTTACCAGCATCTCAAAGCCTGGCTTAATTTTGCCCTGTACCTTCTCGTCGAACTTTTTGATAACAAATCCTGCCAGAGGTCCCATGGCCATGGCACCCATGAGCATTGTGGTGGATGGATCCGACATGATGACACCGATAACGGCAATAGCACCCATCACAGCGCCTCTCTGTCCGCCAATCATTTTACCACCCTGGTAAGCGATGAGCAGGGGAAGCAGATAGTTCAGCATTGGACCTACCATAGTTGCGAGATCTGCATTTGGAAGCCAACCCTTTTCGATAAACAGCGATGTGATAAGGCCCCAGGCGATTAATGCGCCGATGTTCGGCATGATCATTCCGCTCAAAAAGCGACCAAAGGACTGCACCTTTTCTTTCAT
>JAUNAN010000035.1:0-1816 GCA_030527595.1 Lachnospiraceae bacterium
GAATTCAGGCAAAAACAAAATGGATGCCACCTGTGCAATACAGGATAGCATCCATGTGTTCAGCCTAGTTCAATGATGTGTCCAGGATTCTGGGTACATATCAAAACTCGTTCACAGGAGTTTTTCAATCCGAAAATCAAATCACCTGAATTCCGCCGCAGGGACGGATCCGCAGCATATGGCAGGTACCCCTGCCCAGGATCGCTTCCATGCGTGCCTTATATTCCTCTGCAAACTCTTTTTTTACAAAGGTCTGAATGGTTCCGGCAAATCCGCCGCCGTGTACACGGCTGAGACCGTTCCCGCCGAGGATATGCTCGCTCACCGCGAGCGCAACCGCAACTGCCTGATTCTGCAGATTCTTAACAGAGTAAATGTTCTGCAGATACTCGAAGGAGGACTTCGCCGACTGCGCATAGAGCTTCAGGAAGTTCTCCATGCTGCCCGCCTTCAGTGCGGCAGCCTCATCGATCGCACGCTGATTCTCCTCGAAAAAGTGGATGGCACGAAGAACAGCCCGGTCACCGCAGGTTTCACGGATGCTGCCGATATTTGCATAGAATTCGTCAGCCGGCACCTCTCTCAGCACCTCTTTGCCCAGAGCCCGGGCGACCGCTTTCATTTCGGCAGGGATCGCAGCATAATCATCTGTAAGATCTGCATGAGAGCCCTTTGTGTCAATGATGCAGAGGGCATAGCCGCTTTCCTCGATATCAAAGGTGATCTTCTCCATCTCTGCCTTCGACGGATCCCGAAAATCAATTGCAACAAGGCTGCCGACAGAGCAGGCCATCTGATCCATCAGCCCGCAGGGCTTTCCGAAATAAACATTTTCCGCGTACTGTCCGATCAGGGCAATATCGACCGCAGAGATCTCTCCCTCGTTATACATTCCCGAAAAAACAGCTCCGATAAGTGCCTCGAAGGCTGCCGAAGAAGACAGACCGGCTCCGTTTAATACATTACTTGTTACGTATGCCTTGAACGGTCCGATCCGGAATCCGCGATCCTGAAATCCCTTTGCAACGCCCTTCACCAGCGCAAGTGTCGTCCCCTCCGGACCCGTTTTGTCGATCTCACCCAGGTCCACGCTGATCGGCCGATAGCCCTCGGAGGTAATTTCGATCGTATTCGCCTGCTGCTTTCCGACAACTGCGATCGTATCCAGATCGATCGCGGCGGCAAGAACAGCCCCGTGCTGATGATCCGTATGATTTCCGCCGATCTCACTTCTTCCCGGGGCGCTGTAAACAGAGACCGCTTCCTCACCGTGTAAGCTCACGTAAGACTCAACTGCCTTTACGTAGCGCTCGATCTGACGGGAGAGCTCCTCTCCGGATACACGGTAAAGCTCCGCCAGTGTGCGATCATGCTGTCCGTCTTTTAATTCCCGTATCAAAGCCGCTGCCTGTTTCATGACTCCTCCTTTTTTGAGCGAATGCCGGTTCCTCCCTGAGACTCCTCCAGAAATTCCCATGCGAACTGTGCATACATCGCCGCACCGCGCACCAGGGCATCCTCGTCCATGTCAAAGTGCTCGTTGTGATTCTGCCAGATGCATCCCTTCTCCTCATTTCTGATTCCGACCAATGCAAACATCCCCGGCACCTGCTCCGTCAGATAGGCGAAATCCTCGCTGGCCATGGGCTTTTCCAGATGACCGATCCCATCCTCACCGTAGAGATCGATCACACATTTGCGTGCGATCTCAGCAAGATGCGCGTCGTTCACCACAGCTCCCGGAAAATGCTCGTATTCCAGCTCCGCTTCCGTGCCGTTTGCCTTTGCGGTAAATGAAATCACTTCCCGGAGCCAT
>JAUNAN010000035.1:1916-17808 GCA_030527595.1 Lachnospiraceae bacterium
CTCCGCTTCCGTGCCGTTTGCCTTTGCGGTAAATGAAATCACTTCCCGGAGCCATCCCTCTACCTGCTCCCGCACCTCTGAGGAATGCGTCCGCACGGTACCCTTCATGACTACCTCGTCGGCGATCACGTTAAAGACCGTGCCTCCCTGTATTTCTCCAATCGTAATGGCAAGAGAGTTACGGGGATCATTTTTCCGGGAGACAAGCGTCTGCACCTGCAGAATGATCGCAGCCGCAGCAACGATGGCATCCCTTCCGAAGTTAGGCGCCGACCCGTGGGCCGCCTTTCCCTTCACCGTGATGGTAAAGTTGTCACAGCTCGTCATGCGCTGTCCCGGCGTCACGTCGATTCCCGGTGAATCGAGAATTCCCCAGACATGAGAGCCGTACACGGCATCCACGTCCTCCAGGATTCCCTCCCGGATCACAAACTCCGCACCGTGGCAGGATTCCTCCGCCGGCTGAAAGAGGATCCTGACTCTGCCGGGAAGCTCCTTCTCATGCGCCTTCAGAAGCTTCGCGGCTCCGAGGAGCATGGCCATATGTCCGTCATGCCCGCAGGCATGCATCACGCCGTCATTTTCGCTCGCAAACGGCAGACCGGTGCATTCCTGAATCGGAAGGGCATCGATATCCGCACGCAGAAGGATCGTCTTCTGCCCCTTTGCGCGGTCACAGGTTCCGAGCTCCGCCCACAGACCTGTCACGTTCTGAAAGAGATGCGGCTCGATCCCGAGCTTTATAAGCTCCACGGCAAGATAGGCTGTGGTTTCATTTTCCTCAAAGGAGAGCTCCGGATGCGCGTGCAGATACCGACGCGCAGAGATGATCTCCTCTTTATTTAACTCCGCTTCGTCACGAAAATTCATTGATGTCCTTTCTAATCCGTTCTTCTTTTGTACTTCTATCCGGATTTCTACTCGTTTTTCTCACTTCTGCACGTATCTTCACGTGCACTTATCTCCATACGTATTTTCGTACTTCTATCCGGATTTTTCGTGGGCTTACTCGTCCCGCTCCAGTGCCTCGATCATTTCCTGAAGCTCGAAGTACCTCTCCATCCGCTCCTCCAGCTTTGCGTCGACGGCTTCCTTTTCCTCCGTCAGCTCCGCCAGGCGGGTGTACTGTGTTGCGGCCTCGGCGATCTCCTCATCCAGCTTCTGGGACCGCTCCTCAAGCTCTGCGATCTCATCCTCGATTCCGTCGTATTCCCGCTGATCCTTGTAGGAGAGCTTCTTTCTCTTTCTGGTTCTCGCCGCGTAGGCCTCCGCACCGGTGAGATTATCCTTCGGATCCCTGCTGTCTCCCGGTGTCTGCTTTCCCGCGCCGCTGCGGGCGCCTGTCGAGGGCTTTCCCGTCAGCACGTCAAGACCCCGCTCCTGCATATGCATGAGGTAATCGGTATATCCGCCCTCGCTCTGCAGAAGACTCCCGTCCTCGCGGAAGGCAAAGATCCTTGTCACAACACGATCCAGGAAGTAGCGGTCATGGGAGACCGTCAGAATGATTCCTGAAAATCTGTCCAGATAATCCTCCAGGATCCGCAGCGTCTGAATGTCCAGATCATTCGTCGGCTCATCGAGGATCAGAACATTCGGCGCACTCATAAGCACCTTCAACAGGTACAGTCTCCGCTTCTCTCCGCCGGAGAGCTTGCCGATCAGGGAATACTGCATCTCCCCGTCAAATAAAAACTGTTCGCACATGGCGGATGCCGTGATGAGTCCGTCGCTTGTGCGGATGTACTCCGCCGTATCACGAATATAATCGATCACGCGCTCCGTCTCATCGAGCGCCTCATTTTCCTGGGAAAAATATCCGATCCGCACGGTCTGGCCGATCTCCACGCTGCCCGCATCCACGCTCTCCTGCCCGACAATGCACCTGAGCAGAGTCGATTTTCCGCAGCCGTTCGGTCCGACGATTCCGATGCGGTCCGTCTTGCGAAACGTATATGTAAAATGAGAAAACAGCGGATCTCCGCCAAAGCCCTTGGCGATGTCCTCCAGAAGGATGGTCTTGCCGCCAAGCCTTGAGGGCAGGGAATTGAGCACGACCTCCCGGTCCTCCACGATCTTCTCTCTGTCCCGGAGTGCCTCAAAGCGCTGAATGTGCGCCTTCTGCTTGGTAGAGCGCGCACGTGCCCCACGCTGAATCCAGGCCAGATCCTGTTTGTAGAGCGCCGCTGCCTTCCGCTCCGCGGCGAGGGCATAATTCATGCGCTGTTCCTTCATTTCCAGATAGCCGGAATAGTTCTCCTCATAGCGGTAGGTTTTTCCCTTGTCGATCTCGAGGATGCAGTTGGTAACCTGATCCAGGAAATAGCGGTCATGGGTGACCATGAGAATCGCGCCCCGGAAGCCTCGCAGGTACTGCTCCAGCCACTCGATCATGCCATGATCCAGATGGTTTGTCGGCTCATCGAGGATCAGCAGATCGCAGGGCGTCAGGACCGCCGCCACGAGCGCCGCCCGCTTCTTCTGACCGCCGGACAGCGTCTCCGGCATGACATCCGGATCCGGAATTCCGAAATCTATGAGTCTTGCGCGGGCTTCTCCGGAAATATCCCAGTGATCGCTCTTTCCCTCAATGATGGAGGAGACATTTTCCAGGATCGTCTTCTCGCTGTCAAAGACCGGATTCTGGGTCAGATAAGAAATACGAACACTGTTCCCCTTGACGACCTGTCCCTCATCCGGAGCAAGCGCACCCGCTGCAATGGCGAGCAGCGTGGACTTCCCGGTTCCGTTGACACCGATGACACCGATCTTATCCGTATCCTGGATGCCCACCGTCACGCCGTCCAAAAGGACGCGGGAGACAAACGCCTTGCTCACATTTTCAAGATTTAACAGATTCATGCCGCTTTCCTCTTCTATCGTAATCTATCTATGATCGGCACCTCTTAGCAGGCACCGATAAAAAATCCCCTGTGGGAATGCTTACGGAACCTCGCCCGATCTTCGCCACAGGGGATTGTTGTTTCGAATCTCAGCCGAGATCGATAAATTCCAGCGGATCATCTCCGCCGACGCTCTTTACGCCTCTTGCAAAGCCTGCCTTGTAGGCAGTGGTAACTGCATGCCAGAAGCCGTGATCCGCCTCCGGATCCGCCTTGTAGAGCATGCGCAGTGTGTTCATTTCCGATGCCTTCAGCTCGTATTCCTCAGGAATATCGGCACGGCTCGCCTTGTCGATAATGCTCATTGCTTTCATCTCCAATCTGCTTCTCTGCAAATCAATTGACTTCCCGCATTATAACATATCTCTTTCAAATAAAAACACCTATTCGCGGAAAAGTTGTCTTCCTGCATTTACAAACAGGACGGGATACGCTATGATAGGCACCGTAATGTGGATGTGCCCGCACATTTCCATACAAAAACTGCAGAGTAGGCCTCGGAGCGTTAAGTGCCCGGTGAACAGGGAGTTGTCATCGGGACGAAAAGATGATCTTGCGATTTCGGAGCCGCATCCCGCTGCTATATAGGGAACAATCCTGACATCTCCTATGTAGTACGAGAACTGCATGGGCGGTGTTTTTTTGTACATATGCAAACCTGTCAGCTCTGATCACGCCCGTCGCGCTGACCGCATGAAGAAAGGAGTGTTCCTGAAAATGAATATGAAAACAAAACAGCTTGCGCTCGATGCGATGTTCGCCGCCATGGTCTTTGCGCTCGGCTACTTCTCTATCGATCTCGTCGGATTCAAGTTTACCTTCGAGGGACTGCCGATCGTCCTTGGCGCCATGCTCTTCGGCCCGGTTGACGGCATGCTGATCGCATTTGTCGGCATTCTGATCACCCAGCTTCTGAAATACGGCATCACCGCAACGACTCTCCTGTGGATTCTCCCGCATGTGGTGAGCGGAGGCTTCGTGGGATATTTCGCCATGAAAAAGAAATTCCGTCTGTCCTACGCAGAAGCTGTCATCCTTCTGGTCATCTCACAGATCCTGGTCACTCTGATCAACAGCGTGTCCATTGCGATTGACGCAAAGATCTACGGCTATTACTATCCGACGATCATCACCGGCATGCTCGCGACCAGACTTGTGATCACCGTGATCAAGGGAGTCGCCTACGGCCTGGTCCTCCCGCAGCTCACACGCATCTTAAGCAGACAGCTGCATTTTGACGGACTCCGTCTTTAATTTTTGACGAACTTCGCCTGATACGATCACGGGCTCCGCTGTTCATCCGGCGGAGTCCGTTAATTTTTTCTGTTACACATTAAAACAGGGACCGTGAAATCCTTCTCAAAGATTTCACGATCCCTGTTTTTATTTTTCTTAAACCCTTCTTACAAGGTCCCCTTTGTTGACCAGACTCCCTCGATCCGGGAATCATAGCCGGTCGCCATATCCAGAGACTTTGCAAATGCCTTGAAGGCAGCCTCGATAATATGATGATTATTGACACCGCTCAGCTGCTTGATATGAAGATTCATCGCCGCGGAGTAAGAGACCGCATAGAAGAAATCGCTCACCATCTCGGTCTGCATATCACCGACCATCGGTGCCGTAAAGGTGGTGTCACAGGAGAAGTAGGGACGTCCGCTCAGATCGATCGCGCAGAGCAGAAGCGTCTCATCCATAGGCAGAATGAAACTGCCGTAGCGGCGGATCCCCGCCTTATCACCAACAGCCTGTGCAATTGCACTTCCGAGAACGATTCCCGTGTCCTCGATGGTATGATGTGAGTCCACATGGAGATCTCCCTTTGCGGTAAGCTTTACATCAAACAGGCCATGTCTTGTGAAGCCGTCCAGCATATGATCAAAAAATCCGATTCCGGTGCTGATTTCCGACTTTCCGGTTCCGTCCAGATTTAAGGTCAATTCAATATCGGTTTCCTTTGTCACGCGATGTACATGCGCAATTCTCGGCTCCATATTTTTCCTCCCGAATTTCATGAAGTAAACTGCTGCACGCAGAAACGCTGCGTGCTGACAGTTCTTCATTATACGCCATTACTCTGCCATGGTAAAGCGTTTTCATGGATCTCACATCCGGTCTGAATATGCGCCGCTCCCCGGGGCTGTATTTTTATTTCTTAATGCTGTCTGTTCTGAAAATGAATTTCACAGAGGAATCTTCCTGATTGGCTGTTCCCGAGAAGGTGTTGTAGGAGCCGGCTGCTTCAACGAGCTGATCCAGCTTCACATCCAGCTGCTTGATATCATTGTAGTACAGATCAGCGATCTTCTGCATGCCGTCCTCATTGAATTCCACGACGCCGTCGCGCAGAGTGACGGAGCCCTCAAGGATCTGTGCCATGCCTTCTGCCAGTGTCTGTGTGCCTTCAGAGAGAGCGGATACACCTTCATTGAGGGTATCGGAGTTGCTGTCCAGTGTCGCTGCACCATCTGCGAGAGCAGATGCACCTGTGTTCAGCGCAGTTGCACCGTCCATAAGCTGAGCAACGCCGTTATTCAGTGTCTGAACACCCTCGCTGTCGCTTGCCACACCGTCGGAAAGAGCCTGTGCTCCCGCCGCAAGAGCTGCTGCACCGTCGGTCAGAGTCTGTAACTGACTGTTTGCGGACGGAGTCACTGCGAGCTTAAGCGTATACGCACCCGCATAGACTGTTTTCAGCAGTGTATTGACGCCCTCTGCAAGGGCTGCATTTCCGGTTGCCAGTGCCGCCGCACCCTTGGCCAGATCGGATTCGGAATTTGTTGCTGCCTCCAGTGCCTGAACGCCTGCCGCAATCGCTGCGGACTGACCGTTTTCCGTCTCGGAATCTCCCGTGGAGATCTGTTCCGCTGCAGCTGCAAGCTGCGCAACCGTTGCGGCAATCGTCTGTGCCGTAGTTTCAACGGTCGAAACAGAGCTCTGAAGCTTCTCTGCATCCGCTCCGGCACTCTGAAGTGCGGTACCCGCCGCTGTCAGAGAGGAAGACATTCCGCCGATTTCAGAAGCGGCATCGGATGCCTTCTCTGCCAGATCATTCAGGGTCGAGGTCAGAGAGGAGGCATCGTCCGCTGCATCTCCGGCGCTCTCAGCTGCTTCAGTTGCTTTGTCTGAGGCATCGGAAGCGGCATCCGTGATTGCTGAAGTATCTGCGGAAATATCATCCGCTGCCTCGGAAACGGCATCCACTGCGTCACCGATCGAATCCGCATAAGCGTACACTGCCGAATAAGCCGCATCGGAGGCAGCAGAGGCAGCCGCACTCTCACTTGCCGCAACAGCTGCACTGATGACATCCTCATCGACGCCCGCATCTCTTAAGATGCTGGCGACGGAAGAAGAGGTATCGGCTGCCGCGATTCCTGCACTCACGGCATCACCCTGTGCACTGCTGACCGCAGAGCCTGCCGCACTTGCGGCACTCTTTACGGCTTCCGCCTTGCTGCTGATATCGGACGCATAATCCTCTGCCGCATCGGCAGCATCGGAAACACTTGCTGCCGCAGAGGAGATCTCATCCGCCGCATCAGAGAGGCTGCCTGCCGCAGAGGAAGCCTTACCGGCATTTTCCGCAAGTGTCGCTGCATCAGAGGCAATCTCAGATGCATCTGTCATAGCAGCTTTTCCATCTGTCACAAAGGCCGCGCCGTTTGTCAGGAAGCTCTGCAGATCTGCTGTCAGGTCTCCTGTCAGTGCACCCATCGAAGCGGTAAGACCGCTCTCCTCGTCATTGATTGATTTATTAAATGTCTGCAGTCCGTCATTTAAGGATGAGACACCGCTTGTATAGGCCGTGATTCCCTGAGAGAGTGCCGCGATGTTTTCATTTAACGTACCGATACCGCTCTCGAGTGAAGCTGCACCTTCTGCGGCATCGCCTGCACCCGTAACAAGGGATGCGACCTCGGGATTCTTTGTGGAGTCAACGCCGTCCGCAATCTGCTGTGCGCCTGCGGCAACGGCTTCCAGAGTCTGATTCACGCCTCCGTTGACGGAAGCTGCACCTGCCGCGATGGCACTGGTGCTGTTCTGCAGCGTAGAGAACATGGTTGTAATGCCGCCTGTCATCGCCGGAAGGGAATCTGCCAGAGTCTGTGTTCCTTCAGCCAGGGATGCTGCACCGTCGGCTACACTTCCTACGCCGTCTGTGTAAGCAGTAACGCCGTCCGCAAGCTGGGACACACCGTCTGCCAGAGTATCGCTGCCCTCGGATGCACTCTCAAGCGCCTCAGTCAGCGCCTCTGTTCCTTCCTGAAGCTGATCTCCCGCATCCGTAAGCTTATTGACCGTTTCATCCATATCGTCGAGATCGAGATCCACATCCGCATCCTCGAGCAGGTTGGAGAAAACCATGGTGAGGCAGGTGCTCATCTCGAAGTCGGTCGCATCGAAGGTGATCTCAACGGATCCCGGAATATCCATATCCAGGACCTTATCGATCGTATCCTGTCCCGCATCCATCTCTTCCAGAGTCTTTGCAGTGTCGTTCTGAATAGAAGCGACGGATTCCTGCAGACCCGGGAATGCCATTCCGACAACAACAGTATTTTTTCCCTCAGAAACCACGGATCCGTTGTCGACAGTTACATTCTGCACCTTGTCGCTGTTAAGGATCATACCGGTAACAGCTGTGAAGGGCACATACACATCCTTATATTTTGCGGTATTTGTATAATCGATGTGGATCGTGACCTTTCCGGACTTGCCTGCCAGATCCTCCGGGCTGATCTCCTTCCCGTCCAGATAGTAGGTGATCTTCTCCGTGACAGGCAGCTCTCCTGTCGCGGATCCGGAATAATAGATGTCCTCACCGTCAGGTGTTGCCCAGGTCAAAGTATCTCCGTCTCTGTCATACTCCTCCTCACCCTTTGTGTTCTCGATCTCTGAAAGAGCGGTCTCATCAACGAGCTCGGTGGTTCCTTCCGTATTTTTCAGCCAGCTGCTGACTGTAACGTTTTTGGCATTGCCGGCAGCATCGGTAAATACATACACAGTCTCTTCCTTTGCCGCTGCCTGAGTCGTCTTAGCGACAGCGTCCTGCATAGCGGAGGCAAGCTCCTCTGTTGATACCGTATTTGTATTTTCTGCTTCGTAAGCAGGTGCGGTTACGCTGCCCGTGCCGCATGCTGCTGTCGTGATTGCAAGTGCGACTGCGAGGGATACACACAATAATTTCTTTCTGATCATAATTTCCTCTTTCTGATCCCCTGGATCTCACTGATGCTCCGCCTCTTTTGCGAAGACATCAACGTGCGATGCGTCTATATTTACTATCTTACTTCAGTTAGTTGTATTTTCCAATTGTTTATTTGCTTTATTTATTTTATTTTTCTAATTTTCCCTTTATCACTTCTCCTTAGCCGGAAGGAATCCCATACTCGTTCTCACAATGATCGGATCAAAGATGTACAGGATCGCCGGCAGCATCACGATTACCATGACCATACTGATCAGGGCACCGCGGGCAAGCAGGGTACACATCGAGGAGATCAATGTGATCTTCGAGTAAATGCCTACACCGAAGGTAGCGGCAAAGAAGGTAAAGCCGGAACAAAGGATACTTGTAATCGAGGTACTGTGTGCGATCTGCACCGCCTCTTTTCTGCTCTTCCCGGAGCTGCGCTCTGACTGATAACGGCTCGTCATCAGGATCGCGTAATCGACCGTGGATCCAAGCTGGATCGTGCCGATCAGGATCGAGGCGATAAACGGAAGCTCCTGTCCCATGAAATACGGGACTGCCATGTTGCAGTAGATCGCGCACTCGATCAGAAGCACCAGCAGGATCGGCAGGGAGATCGAGCGAAAGATGATCAGAATGATCACAAAGATGATTCCGATAGACATCATATTTACAACATTAAAGTCATGATTGGAGATCTCGATCAGATCCTTTGTACAGGGCGCATCACCGATCAGCATCGCTGTCGGAGAGTGGCTCTTTACGATGTCATTTAAGACCTCGATCTGTGCATTGACCTCCTCACTGCCTGTCTTATATTCACTGTTCAGGAGGATCAGCTTCCAGTTATCCGAGGACAGCTCGGATTCAAGATCCTCCGGTATCAGATCTCTCGGAATATTTCCGCCGACAAACGCATCCACTCCGATGACTGACTTGACGCCCTCGACCTTTTCGAGTTCATCACACATCTCGGCTGTCTCCTTTGATGAGGACTTCGCATCCGTGAGGATCATCATAGTGGCGCTCATATCAAAGGTATCCTTCAGCTTCTCAGCTGCGATCACAGACTGCAGTGTTTTCGGAAGTGTAGAATCCAGATTGTAATATACTCCGTAATGCGTACCGCCGTAGGCTGCCGGGATCCAGACCAGAGCAAAGATGACCAGCAGGAGCTTATTGTGCTTCATGACCATGCCAGGAAGCTTTTTGAGGGACGGCATCAACGGCTTATGACGGGTCTTTTCGATCGCTTTCTCAAAGATCAGGATCATGGACGGCAGGACCGTGACACAGCAGATCACGCCGAAGGCCACACCCTTCATCATGACAATACCGACGTCCAGACCGAAGGTGAATGACATAAAGCACAGCGCCGCAAAGCCGGCGATCGTTGTGATCGAAGAACCGACGACGGACTTCAGTGTCCGGTTAATGGCCTCTGCCATTGCTCCCTTCTGATCATCCGGCCGCTTTGCCTCATTTTCCTTAAAGCTGTGCCAGAGGAAAATGGAGTAATCCATCGTGACGCCAAGCTGCAGGACCGCTGCCAGGGCCTTCGTCACATAGGAGATCTGACCCATGAAAATATTCGTTCCCAGGTTATAGAGGATCGCCATTCCGATCGAGAGCAGGAACAGGATCGGCGCCAGGAACGTGTCCATAGAAAGACCTGTCACGACCGCCGCCAGAAGGACCGCAAGCCCGACATAGGTCGGCTCCTCTTCCTCCGCAAGGTTCTTGGTGTCCTGCAGGATCGCGTTCATGCCCTGTACGTAAACATGTTCGTCACATACCGCACGGATCTCGGACACCGCATTCATGGTGGCATCATCCGAGGTCGTGGTATCGAAGGTAACTGCCATCATCGTGGCATCTCCGTTTACAAAGGCATTCAGAAGATCATCCGGCAGCAGTTCCTTCGGAACGGAAATATCGGAAAAGCTGTCGTACCAGATGACCTTTTTCACGTGGTCAACCTGCTCGATGTTTTCCTTCAGCGCCGACACCTCTTTGTCGGACTTCCCCTCCACAATGATCATGGAGATCGCTCCGGTTCCGAATTCCTCCTCCAGAATATCCTGTCCCTGCATCGTCTCAATCGTAGATGGCAGATAGGTCAGCATATCGTAGTTGATACGCGTCATTCTGTATCCGATAAATGCAGGAATCAGGAGGACGATTGCAGCGATCAGAATGATATATCTCATCTTGACGACCGCTTTACCGAAATTTTTCATGGTATTCCTCCCCTTATTTTAATAATCGTACGATTTCCACCGCATAAAGGAGTATAAAAAAAAGGACCGCATAAGAACATATGCAATCCTTTCATCGTGTTTGCTTTCATTTGACACTTTTTTGAATTTGTATACCGACCAAGATACAAACCGCCCCGGTTATAGCCCGCCGGCGGCTTCAGTTCAGCTCCTCGAGAATATTCCACATAGATCTGGTGGCAATATATTCATATACCGTCGCCATTTCCTCCGGATCGGCGATCATATCCGCGCGGATCCACTCCATGACAACAAAATTCATGGACACAGCGTAATACTTCGCAAGATATTCCGCCGTCAGCCAGGGATGCTCCGGATTTTCCTTTGTGATCAGCTCGCTGAAAATACCATAGAGAAATTCATAAAAGGTTCTCTCTCCAAGCTCAGCGAAGGAATTCTGTCCCTCTATCTTCACTGCATGAGTATAAAACTCTTTATCCTTCTGCAGATTGCGGAAGATCAGGACCATTGTTTCCCGGAACATATGATTGCTGATCAGCACGCGCACCGGACTGAGAATCTGTTCCCTGACGATCCACTCCAGCAGATCATACTTGTCCTGAAAATGATTATAGAAGGTGACGCGGATCACGCCGGCTCCGTCTGTGATCTGTTTGATCGTGATCTTATCAAAAGGCATTCTGGCAGCCAGACTCTTCAGAGATTCCGCGAGCCGCTCTTCCAGCGAATACTTATCTGTCATTGACCGGTCCGCCTCCTTTCTGTCAAGGCACTTCGTACTTTCACCTGCCTCAGCTGTCGACTCCGCCGCAAAAGGCTTACGCCTCTCCCGGGTTCTCCCCGAGCAGCTTCAGGATATCCATCACCTTTTCCTGCGGGATCTCCATATCGTTGGCAAGCTCATCTACCGTGGGTCTGTCTCCGAATTCCTCGGTCAGATGATCGATGCTCTTGTTCAGCTTTTCCACCTGCACGATGACCTGATCATCCCGGATCTGAAGATCCTTTGCCTCTTTCTGTGCATCTTCAACGGCCTTTCGGATCGCCTCCTCAATGGCCTGATCCATCGGCTTTCCGCCCCAGTCTGACTCTTCCTCAGCGAGCTGATTGATTCCGGTAACAAGACCGACATAAGCCTCGGCGATCAGATCATCCAGCGGGATCCTTCCGTCATCCATCTCCTCAGCTATTTCTTTTGCCAGAGGCATAAACTCCTCTGCAAGATCGGCCCGGCGGGCTTCATTTTGTTTTCTGCCCGCCTCGGCGCCGAAGAGATCGGAGGAAAAATCCTCTTCCTCAAAGTCAGTCTCCCAATCTCCGAAGAGATCCTGCTCAGCACTCATCATGCCTTCTCAGCCTTTACTTCCTCCGGAAGCTCGGATGTGCAGTGCGGGCAGCGTGTTGCCTCGATCGCGATCTCGGACTTGCAGAACGGACACTTCTTTGTTGTCGGAGCTGCCTCTTCTGTCGGATGAAGCTTCTCATTCATAGCATTGAAGCTCTTCACTACCATAAAGATGCAGAAAGCAACGATCAGGAAGTTGATGATAGCGGAAATAAAGCTGCCGAAGTTCAGTGTTGCAGCGCCCGCCTCCTGAGCAGCAGCCAGTGTGCTGTAGGATTCGCCGTTCAGTGCGATGAACCAGTTTGAGAAATCAAGTCCGCCTGTGATGAGAGAGATGACCGGCATCAGAATGTCATCTACAAGAGAACTCACGATAGAACCGAAAGCTGCACCGATGATTACGCCGACTGCCATATCAAGCACGTTGCCGCGCATGATGAACTCACGGAATTCGCCTGCCAGGCCCTTTCCCTTCTTTGTTACATTACCCATAAATAACCCTCCATTGAGACATGATAAAATAGTAATTCGCATACATACCCGAAATAAGAAACAACAAGCATTCGCATAAATTGCTTCCCGTCATGCATACGAAAGCATTATATCATATCCCACTCCGGGTTCAAACGACCTTTTCAAGGAATGGACCATCCATAATTCCCGTACTGTGAAGAACATCCTCTGCCCTCGTTACCGGAATGATTTCCAGTGCCGCGCGGACCTCTTCCGCGACATCCTTCAGATCGTCGATGTTTTCATTTGGAATAAAGACCTTAGTGACGCCGGCCCTCTGTGCGGCC
The DNA here is from genome assembly GCA_030527595.1 of Lachnospiraceae bacterium. Taxonomy (GTDB): domain Bacteria; phylum Bacillota; class Clostridia; order Lachnospirales; family Lachnospiraceae; genus Chordicoccus. The sequence continues at coordinate 14,402 of JAUNAN010000035.1, forward strand.
ATGAGCTTCTCGGGAAGACCTCCGATCGCAGTAACGGCACCTCGCAGAGAGATCTCGCCGGTCATGGCAATCGTGGAATCCACCGGACGACCGGTGACCAGAGAAGCGATCGCTGTTGTCAGAGTGATGCCTGCTGAAGGACCGTCCTTCGGCACTGCCCCCTCCGGAACATGAATATGCAGATCATTCTTCTCAAAAAGCTCCGCCTGATCCGGGTAAAGGGACTTCACGAGGCTGACCGCGATCTGTGCGGATTCCTTCATCACATCTCCCAGCTGTCCGGTAATGATCAGCTTACCGCTTCCCTTTGTGAGAAGTGTCTCTATATAAAGGATCTCGCCCCCGACCTGTGTCCATGCAAGTCCCGTCACCACTCCCGGCTTCTGATCCTTAAGAACAGATTCATGATGCACCGGTCTCATATCCAGCTCATCCCGGATCATGTCCGGTGTGATCGTGTATACATTCTCCTCACCGGATGCGATCTTCACGGCTGCGGAGCGGCACAGGGCATCCATCCTCTTGCGAAGTCCTCTGACCCCCGCCTCCATCGTATACTCGGAAATGATCGTCTTCAGCGTATCCTCGCCCACAACCAGTTTCTCCTCCGGAATTCCCATCGCCTCTCTGGATTTCGGCAGCAGATGCTCCTTTGCGATCTGCAGCTTTTCGATCGGAGTGTAGCCGGTAAACTGGATGACCTCCATTCTGTTGAGCAGCGGTGCCGGGATGGTATCCGTGGAGTTCGCCGTGCAGATAAACATGACATCGCTGAGGTCATAAGGCACATTCATATAGTGATCCGTGAAGGTATTGTTCTGCTCAGGGTCCAGAACCTCAAGGAGCGCACTGGAGGGATCACCGTTGTAGGAGGCACCGAGCTTATCCACCTCATCCAGCACCATCACCGGATTGGAAACGCCGCTCTTTTTGATTCCGTCCATAATTCGTCCCGGCATTGCGCCGATATAGGTCCTTCTGTGACCGCGGATATCCGCCTCATCCCTCACACCGCCGAGACTGACACGAATGTATTCCCGTCCCAGCGCGCGTGCAATACTCTTTCCGATACTGGTTTTTCCGGTACCCGGAGCGCCGACAAAGAGGAGAATTGAGCCCTGCTGCTGTTTCTTCAGATTCATGACAGCGATCTGCTCCAGTATACGCTTCTTTACTTTTTTCAGTCCGTAATGATCCTCATCGAGAATCTGCTTTGCCTCCGCGAGATCAATACGGGCTGCCTCCTCCTTTTTCCAGGAAAGACCGGTCAGAAAATCAAGGTAATCGTAGAGCATGCCGGTCTCCGCACTCTGCTGCCCCTCCTGCTTCAGGCGGTTCAACACCTTCTCCGCTTCCTTTTTTGCCGTGTCATTCATTCCGGAGTCCTGAATCTTCTGCGCGAACTTCTGCACGTCAGTCACATTTTCCGGATGCATGTCATCGAGTTCCTTCTGAAGATATTCCATCTGCTTTTTGATCGCAGACTCACGGTACATATCCTGATATTCCTTCTGACGGGAAGCATTGGCGGCTCCTGTCACCTTTGCGATTTCCAGAAATTCATAGAGCTCACGCTCCATCTTCTCGGTTCGCTTTGCGCGGCTGTCCTCTGTCAGGATACTGTACTTTTCTTCATTTGTAAGACGCATCCACCTGGAAAGTGCCGCAGCCAGAGAGCCGATCGACTGGATCTGCTCCACGAACTGCTTCATCCAGTCGCCCCACTGATAACCGGAAGAAACATCGATCACTTCCTGCTTCAGTGCCTGAAGCTTCTGATAGCTCTCCGTCTCATCGAGATCCTGTTCATCCAGTCTTCTGGAGATCGTCAGCTCGATGGTTCTGTCCGGATTCACGCCGACCATATCGATATTCACACGATTCATGGTCTTGATCGCAACATAGCCCGCCTGATTGATCTCTCTCACCACACCGGACACACCGATCGGATAAAAGCTGTCATCGTTCCATTCCGCCTTCTTCTGATCCTCTCTTAAAATAAGAAACACGACCTTTTCTCCGATCGCGTAGCTCTTTCCGGCAAGCTGCCGGAATTCATCTGTCTGAAAATACATATCCGCATAGGGAACGATCATCTGATTATAAACCGGTACCACTATCATCTTTATACTCCTTTCAGCAGACACCGCAGGTCTTCATGACAAGCGCATCTGCATGCAAAATTACAAATCAAATTTACAATTCTTCCTCCGGAGATGTCACCCGTCCGGCTCATTGCTGCGGACCAGGTGTCTATCTCTTAGGAAATCTCTCTTATTCAGATACCCTCAGACTGCCTCATTTAGCTCCTCATCGTTTTTAAATTTGTTAGCAGTCTGCTGTGTTGAGTGCTATTCGCTTTGTAAAAAAACAGATCCCTGCATAGGGGATCTCTCTGATGCACCCGCTCTTGACTTTTCCTTGACATCTGTCTAAGATTGAGATGATAATATCACTGACTTTGACAGTTGTCAATGAGATTTATTCATTTACCTGATGAATAACTTAATTAACAGCTTCACTGATCAACTTCATTTATTAGCTTTGTGAATGGCTTCACCGATGAACTTCAATTATTAGCTTCGTAAATAAATTCGACAGTGAACTTCATTCATTACCTTTGTAAATAAATTCGACGTTTTACTTCATTTATTAACGAATAAACTATGCCATTAATTTCATTAAATTGAAACGAGGTCTTCATGTATACAGGTTCCAATAAGACCGCCCTCTCCTCCCAGGAGCAGATTGCGGATGCCTTTGTGCGCCTTCTCAGAGAGAACAGCTATGTAAATATCAGTATCAGCGCAGTCTGCAAGGAAGCCGGCACCTCCCGGCAGACCTTCTACTCTCTGTTCGAGTCCAGGGAAAACATTATCCTCTATGAGCTCAGCAAGAAACACAGCTTTCAGCCGGCGGATACATGTCCCTGTAACTGCACGCCGCTCAAGGCAATTGCAGGAGAATACAGCAGCTACATTGCGGAAAAACAGGAATTCCTGTCCCTGCTTGTGAAAAATGACCTGATCTATCTCATGCATCAATGTCTCTTCGATGCCTTTATGGGCTGCAGCTTTTTCTGCGAAGATCTCCCCGAAAGAGAGCGCACCTTCGCCGCCGAGTTTATGGCCGGCGGACTGGCGGGCATTGCCAAAACCTATATTCTGGATGGATGTACACTCAGCCGGAGGGAGCTTGAGCAGATCATTTACAAGCTGTTTCAGGGAGAGCTGTTTTAAATGCCGCTTTTCCGGGAAAAAGCAGTGAGAAATCCTCTTCAGCTTCATTCCCTCTTCCTGAATCCTTGAATAAGCAAGTAAAAGCCGGAGCCGGCTCACATATTGCAACGGGAAGGGGAGCCTGAACTAGCTAAAACAACAAGCAGGCTCACATATCGCAGCGGGAAC
>JAUNAN010000036.1 GCA_030527595.1 Lachnospiraceae bacterium
CTCTGCTTTTCCTCATCCGTCAGTGTGCTGATCTTATAATAGGCACCGCGCACCTTATAGGCACCGGTTTTCTGCATATTCTCAGGCTTCAGGTAGACACGGTTGCCCGTTGCATTGCTCAGATATTCACTGAAGATCAGCGGTGTCGGGAGCGTTACCTCCTTTACCTTCTGAGACGCCTGTTCAAAACTGTCAAGTGTCAGCATCTTATTCTTCCTCATCATTCTTTCCGATATCAAACAGAGCGTCCACAAAGCTCTGTACATCAAATTTCTGCAGATCCTCGATCTTCTCGCCGACTCCGATGAACTTCACGGGAATCTCAAGCTCTGCAGCGATCGCAACGGCAATTCCTCCCTTTGCGGTTCCGTCCAGCTTTGTAATGACAAGACCTGTCACATCCGCAGCATCCGAAAATTCCTTTGCCTGGGAAAGTGCATTCTGACCGGTCGTTCCGTCCAGTACAAGAAGCGTTTCCTGATGTGCTTCCGGATAGCTCTTGGAGAGGATCGTGCGGATCTTATGGAGCTCGTTCATCAGATTTTTCTTGTTATGTAATCTTCCGGCAGTATCGACGATCAGAATATCCGCATCCTTCGCCTTGGCGGAGGCAACCGCATCGTAGACAACGGCTCCCGGATCGGAGCCCTCCTGTCCGCCGATCAGCGGAACACCCGCACGCTTTGACCACTCTGTCAGCTGTTCATTTGCAGCTGCGCGGTAGGTATCCGCTGCTGCGAGAATCACTTTCTTTCCCTGCGATTTGTAAATAGAAGCCAGCTTTCCGGCTGTTGTCGTCTTTCCCGCTCCGTTTACACCGATCAGGAGAATGACAGATTTTTGATTTTCAAATGAATAACCGCCGTAAGTCAGGCGCACCTGATTCTTGATACTCTGCATAAGATATGCTCTCGTATCTTCCGGCTTCTTAATGTAGTTATCGTCACACACCTCGCGAAGGTCATCCAGCACATTTTCAACTGTGCGGACACCCATATCGCTGCCGATCATGATTTCTTCCAGATCATCAAAGAAATCTTCATCTACTTTCTCATGTCTGCCGAATACGTCCTGCATTTCTGTATTCAGATCATTCCGGCTCTTAGACAGACCTCTTTTTAATATTGAAAATAATCCCACGTCTCTACCTTTCTACATCTCCGCTGCAGGGAAATGATTGATGAGTGATGTGTAAGTCGATGTCCCTGTTATTTTAAACGTTTTGATCCTGCCGTACAAGACCGCAGGAAACTTCTCCTGTCACGAGGACAGCTCATTCTCGATCAGGTTCACGGAGATCAGTGTGGAAACACCCTTCTCCTGCATCGTAATTCCGTACAATCTGTCCGCAGCCGTCATGGTTCCGCGTCTGTGGGTGATGACGATAAACTGGGTATTCTTCGTCAGATTATGAAGATAACCCGCAAATCTGCCGACATTATTATCATCCAGCGCGGCCTCGATCTCATCCAGCAGACAGAACGGCGACGGCTTCAGATTCTGGATCGCAAAGAGCAGTGCAATGGCAGTCAATGCCTTTTCCCCGCCGGACAGCTGCATCATATTCTGCAGCTTTTTTCCGGGCGGATGTGCCGTGATCGAAATTCCCGCATCCAGGATATCCACATTCTCCTCAAGCTCAAGCGTTCCGCGTCCGCCTCCGAACAGATCCCTGAAGGCAGCATCGAACTCACGCTGAATGTCTGCAAACTTCTCCTTAAACTGCTTGCGCATTCCCGTATCGAGCTCCTCAATGATGCGGCTCAGAGTTTTTCCGGACTCCACCAGATCTTCGTGCTGAGCATGAAGGAACTCATAGCGCTCAAGGACGTTTTTATAATCCTCGATCGCATTGACATTGACAGAACCGAGATTTCTGATCTCATTGCGGAGCGCAGAGACCTGTTTTTTCATTTCCTTTCGGTCTACGAGAGACTCATCTCTCATGGCGTGAGCCTCAACGGGAGTCAGCTCATACTCCTCCCAGAGATGGGCAACCTGATTTTCAAGGGTCTCTTCCATTCGCTCCTTCTGAGAATTCAGGCGGTATGTCTCACGATCAAGTCGGGAAATGTCCGCGGAAAGCGAATCACGCTTCTCAAAAAATTCTCTGTGCCGGACAGAAAGCTTCTGCTTGCGTATACGCAGAGCCTCCTCACCGGATGCATAGGTTGCCGCCTGTTCATCGGATTTTACGATCTGACTGCGAAGATCGCGGATCTGTGCTTCCTTTCTGACGATCTCATCCGCACTTCCGGAAGCGGATGCAAGAAGTGTACGCTCCTCTTCGTCAAGACGGATGCGATCCGATGCAATTCGCTTAAGATCGGATTCCAGGAACGTTCTTCTCTCGGCACAGGCAGCATGATCCACACGCGTCTGCTCGAGCTCAGCCGTCAGAAGCGCACTTTTTTCCTGAAGCGCTCCTGCCTGTTCACTTAAGATTCCCGTCTGCTTCTGCATCTTGGACTCTTCATCCTCAGAGAGAGACAGAGCCTCGGCGATCTGTCTGGCTCCCTCTTCCGCCTTCTTTAATTCTCTCTCGATCTCCCTGCGCTCCTGGTCCAGGGCACCGAGATCGATCCTTGCAAGAGAAAGCTGTTCATCGGCCTGCTTTTTCTTCATCTGGGCCGTATTGAGACGGAGGTTTGCCTGATGCGTCTCATTATTCAGTGCCGTAAGCTGATCTCTCAGGGCATTGCGCTCACTCTTTTTCTTTTCCGAGATTTCACGCTGCTCATCGAGCTCTCTCGTTCCCTTCTTAATCGCAGCCGCCAGCTCTTCGATCTCTCGTTTTCTTCCCAGAAGATTATCCGTATTGCGGAAAGCACCGCCGGTAATGGAACCTCCCGGAGAGAAGGAATCTCCCTGCAGCGTGACCATGAAGAGGCTGTGATGATATTTTCTGCCCAGTGCGATCGCCTGATCGATATGCTCAACGATCACGGTGCGGCCGAGAAGATAGTCTCTCAGATTTTCATACTCCGGTTCTACACTCACAAGAGAAGCAGCCGTACCGATCACGCCGTTCTCTTTGAGAACTCTGGTCTCGGAAAGAGAGCGCGGCTTGATCGAGGTCAGGGGCAGAAATGTTGCACGTCCTGACTTATTGCGCTTCAGAAATTCGATCAGATACTTTGCGGTGGATTCATTATCCGTAACAATATTTCTCAAGCTTCCGCCGAGCGCCGTCTCGATCGCGGTTTCATACTTTTCCGGAACATCCACCAGATCCGCAACCGTTCCGCGAATTCCGGGATTCGTGCGCTTTTGTTCCATGATCTTACGGATCGCGTTGCCGTAACCCTCGTAATTTTCCGCCATTGCCTTCAGCGAATCGTGACGGGAGGTATTTCTGTGCCAGGAGGCCTGCAGAGCTTCGATACGGTCGTTCGCCGCATTGAGCTCTTTCTGAACCTGATCCAGCTTTCCGGACGCAGCCTCGGTAGCACTTCGCTTTGAATGGATCTCATCGGCTGCCGTCTTCAGCGCATCATCCTGCAGCTTTACTTCGCGGGATGCCTGCTCAGCTTCCTCACGTAGCCTCAGATAACGGGTATCGATCTCGGCTTTTCGAATACCGAGCTGCTCCCGCATTGTGCTGTATCTCTGTACCTCACCCTTCACGGAGACACGGCTGTTCAGCACACCGATCACATCATTATTATATTTTTCTATCTGCGCATTGATCTTATCCAGCGCATCCGACGTCTCCTGAAGAGATGCGATCAGCTCTTTCTCACGCTGCGAAAGCTTCGCACTCTTTTCGCCGACCTCACGCAGTTCGGTATGTCTGACTGCTTCTTCTTCATCCCTGAATTTGCGCTCTCCCGCGATACCGTCCAGGCGGCCGGAATTTGCTTCATCCGCCCTGCGGACAGCCTGGATCTGTTCATTAAAGATCTCGATCTGACTGTGCATCCGCTGTCTGACAAGCGCATGCTCGGAAGCCTGCTTTGTGATCTCCGAGATCTGTCCGTCGATCTCATCCAGCTCTTCCTCAAGCTTGGTGTATTCGGATTTGGTGCGTTCCAGCTCCTGCGTAACAGCATTCAGCTCAGCAGATGCAATTTCCTGCTTATCGGTAAGCTCTGCAAGAGCCTGTCTTGTAAAAGTTTCCTCAACAAGATAAGAGTTAATTTCGAGCACCTTCAGCTTATCTCTTCTATCAAGATAGATCTTCGCCTTCTCGCTCTGCTCCTTCAACGGATTCAGCTGCGTTGTAAGCTCTGACAGGATATCATTGACGCGAAGAAGATTCTGCTCCTCCTCGGCCAGCTTCTTCATAGTCGCATGCTTTCTGCGCTTGAACTTAACGATACCCGCAGCCTCATCAAACAGCTCGCGGCGTTCCTCCGCCTTTCCTGACAGGATCTTATCGATCTGTCCCTGTCCGATGATAGAGTACCCCTCTTTTCCGATACCCGTATCATAGAAGATCTCATGGATGTCCCTGAGTCTGACCTGGGATCCGTTGATCAGGTATTCACTCTCGCCGGAGCGGTAAAGTCTTCTTGTAACTGTTACTTCCTCATAATCCAGATCCAGACAGTGATCCGAATTATCAAGCGTGATCGCAACGGAAGCAAAGCTCTGCGGTTTTCTCGTTTCGGTACCGGCAAAAATAACGTCCTGCATATTGCCGCCGCGAAGCTGCTTTGCACTCTGCTCACCGAGTACCCATCTGACAGCATCTGCAACATTGGACTTGCCGCTGCCGTTCGGTCCGACAATACCGGTAATACCCTGCCGGAATTCAAAGACGAGTTTATTTGCAAAGGACTTAAAGCCCTGCACTTCAATGGATTTCAGGAACATGAATCAGGTATTCTCCTTCCGTAGCTTTTGAATGGCTTCATGCGCTCCCTTTTGTGCAGCGGCCTTCTTTGTACGCCCTGTGCCGCTTGCCGTTAATGTTTCATTTACATAGACACCGATCGTAAAGGACTTATTGTGATCCGGACCGGACTCTCCGAGCACCTCATAGCGGACTTTGCCGCCCTGCATCTGCACCAGCTCCTGAAGCGCAGTCTTGCTGTCGGTAAACAGATCCTCCGTTCTCAACTCCAGCATGACATGTGTCCGCACAAATTCCGAAGCGGGAGCAAAGCCGCCGTCCAGATAGATCGCGCCGATTACAGACTCAAACGCATCGGAAATGATCGAGTCCTTGCCGCGTCCTCCCATGCCTTCTTCTCCGTTTCCCAGACGGAGATAGCTCTGCAGAGAAAAGTCCCTTGCACACTTTGCGAGTGACGGCTCACAGACCATGGAAGCACGAAGTTTTGAGAGTTCCCCCTCTTCTTTATCCGGATACTTTTTGTATAAAAATTCCGAGCTCACGAGCTCAAGCACCGCATCGCCCAGGAATTCCAGTCTCTCGTTATGACGGATGCCTTCCTTCCTGTGCTCATTGGCAAACGAAGTATGTGTAACTGCTGTTGTTAAGAGCTGCCTGTCCTGAAACCGATAACCGATCTTCTTCTCAAGCTCTGCGATATCTGCCTGATTTTTCATATCTCTCCTTAATCTATTTCAATTTGATTTTCCGAGGCAACAATCTGCTCTGCCCGATGCATTTCCTCACTGAAAATGCAGGCACAGCACACCATTGCACACAGAACTATATCTTATCATATCCTGCCCGATCTTTCACGAAAAGGTTTCTGTCTCTTGCTCATACCGGATCCCTGTGCGTCCGTGCGGACAAACGAATAAGGGCAGAAAGGACTGTTCTCCCTCCTGCCCGGTCTTTTGTGCTTATTTCTGTTCCTGTCTCAGCTTCTTCATGAATTCAGCCTCGGCTTCCATACAGGATCTGATCTGTTCGTTAATATTGAGCGCATAGAATTGGTGACACTGAAGAATAGAGTTTTTGATCTCCACCTCTCCGGCACTGCCATGCGTCTTTACCACAAGCCCCTTAAGACCCAGAAGCGGTGCACCGCCGTACTTCTTGGCATCAAAGGCTTTCAGTGATGATTTCAAAGACTTCTGAATGAGCAGCGCACCGATTTTTGTCTTCAGAGAGCTCATCAGACTCTTTTTGATCACACGGAGGAAGGTAGCTGCCGTTCCCTCGTACATCTTCAGGATCATATTTCCGGAAAATGCGTCACAGACAATGATATCTGCTCCGCCCGAGGTAATATCTCTGGCTTCCACAGATCCGACAAAGTTGATATTCTCACTTGCTTTCAGAAGCGGGAAGGTCTCTTTGACGAGCGCATTTCCCTTCTCCTCCTCGGCACCGACATTCAGGATCGCTACTCTCGGCTTCTTCACGCCCATGAAATTCTCATAGTAAATGGAACCCATTTCCGCAAACTGGAGAAGCCACTGCGGACGCGCATCCATATTTGCGCCGCAGTCAATTAAAAGAGAAAATCCCTTTTCGGTCGGAATCAGGCTTCCCAGAGGCGGTCTCTGCACACCCTTGACGCGGCCGACGATCACCTGACCACCTACAAGAATTGCACCTGTACTGCCCGCTGAGACGAAACAGTCCGCCTCACCGTGTCTGACCATATTCATGCCTCTGACAATGGAAGAATCCTTCTTCTTTGAAATTGCGGCTACAGGCGGTTCCGCCATCTCGATCGTTTCCGTACAAGGAACGACTTCGATCGCGTCTCCGGTATATCCCAGACGTGAAAGCTCATCCTTTACGGCAGCCTCATTTCCAAGCAGAAATACCTTTACGCCGCTGTTCTCTTTTACTGCGGCAACTGCTCCCGCGACCGGAGCCTGCGGTGCAAGATCACCGCCCATTGCATCTAACGCCACTCTGATTTTTTCCATAAAAACTCCTAAAAAGGCTGTCGCCGCATAAACGGTGACAGCCTTTTGGTTTTTTGTTTGATTTACTCAGCTACCTGTGCAATAATCTGACGCTTATTGTATGTGCCGCAGCTCTTGCATACTCTGTGAGGCATCATCAGGGCGCCGCACTTGCTGCATTTAACAAGCGTGGAATTACTCATCTTCCAATGAGCTCTTGTCTTATCTCTTCTTGCCGCGCTGTGTTTATTCTTCGGACAAATGGACATCGTAAGTCACCTCCTCTTTTAACGCACCATGCAATTATACAAGCAGATGCGCAGATTTGTCAATATTGAAAATAAATATTTTCAAAGTCATTTCTCATTCGAACAGGACTGCTCGATCACGGCTGCTACTCAGGCAAGTCTTACAGTCTCTCTTGCGATTGCGAGCTCTTCGTTGGTCGGAATCACAAATACGCGAACTGCGGAATCCTCTGTAGAGATCTCAACGTTCTTGCCGCGGATGCTGTTCTTCTCCGGATCGATCTTGATGCCGAGATAAGCAAAATGGCCCATGATCTCAGCTCTCATATCCTTATCATTCTCACCGATTCCGGCAGTAAATGCGATCGCATCAACACCGCCCATTGCAGCGATATAAGCGCCGATGTACTTTGTTACTCTGTGCTTGAATGCATCAAGTGCAAGCTTAGCCTTCTCATCTCCCTTAGCTTCTGCATCGGAAAGATCACGGAAGTCACTGGAGAGATTTCCGGAAAGTGCAAGAGCACCGGACTTCTTATTCAGGATGTTCAGCATCTCGTCAATCGAAATGTTGTCATGATTCATGATGAACTGAAGAACAGCCGGATCGATATCGCCGGATCTTGTTCCCATCAGAAGACCTTCAAGCGGAGTCAGACCCATGGAGGTATCTACACACTTGCCGTTGATGGATGCGGAAATAGAAGATCCGTTACCAAGGTGGCAGACAACGATTCTTCTCTTATCTTCCGGAAGCTCGGCAAAAGCCATTGTCTCATGAGAAACAAAATTGTGGCTTGTTCCGTGGAAGCCGTAGCGGCGGATCTGATACTTGTCATAGTACTCTTCCGGAATTGCATAGCGATATGCAGCCGGCTCCATGCCCATACCGAAGGAAGTATCGAAAACAGCGACGTTCGGTACGCCCGGCATACATGCCTCACATGCCTCGATGCCCATCAGGTTGGCCGGATTGTGCAGCGGAGCAAGGTCGAAGCATTCCTTGATGATCGCCTTTGCTTCCTCGTCGATCTTGATAGACTCAGCACACTTGGAGCCGCCGTGAACGACGCGGTGACCGACAGCATCGATCTCCTTGATGTCAGCAATAACGCCGTGTTCCTTATCAACCAGGGCAGACAGTACCATGTTGATTGCTGTTTCATGTGTCGGCATCGGATTTACCTGAACCCAGTCTTCCTTGCCCGGAACCTTGTGTGTCAGCTGAGAGCCCTCGATTCCGATTCTCTCGCAGAGACCCTTGGCAATGACAGACTCATTTTCCATATCGATCAGCTGATACTTCAGGGAAGAGCTTCCTGCGTTAATAACCAGTACTTTCATTCCTATTCTCCTTTTGATGTCCGCTCTCCCCTATTGGGCAGCGCGGTATTCTTATTTGTAAATACGGCGGACAAGACCGTCCGCCATATCATAGACCCCGTTCACTCAGATGATTCAGCCCATCTTCTGAGCCTGAACTGCTGTCATGGCAACAACGCCGACAATATCATCTGCGAAGCAGCCTCTGGACAGATCGTTGACCGGCATGGACAGACCCTGAAGAACCGGACCGTAAGCATTTGCCTTAGCCAGTCTCTGTACCAGCTTGTAGCCGATATTTCCTGCCTCAAGAGACGGGAATACCAGAGTATTTGCATGACCTGCGACCTCACTGTTCGGAGCCTTCAGAGATGCAACATCGGATACCAGAGCCGCATCAAGCTGAAGCTCTCCGTCAAGCTTGATGTTCGGATATTTCTCATGTGCGATCTTAACTGCATCCGCAACCTTTGTGACGTCATCATGCTTTGCACTGCCCATTGTGGAGTAGGAAAGCATAGCAACCTTTGCCTCAGCGCCTACAAATGCCTCGAAGGACTCAGCGGAAAGAGCTGCGATCTCAGCCAGCTTATTGGAATCAAAATCTGTGTTGACAGCGCAGTCAGCGAATACAAACAGACCTTTCTCTCCGAATTCGCAGTTCGGAACTTCCATCAGGAAGAAACCGGAAACGCTGCTGATGCCCGGCTTTGTCTTCAGGAGCTGAAGTGCCGGACGAATCGTATTGCCTGTAGAATGGCATGCACCGGATACAACACCGTCAGCATCGCCGCACTTGCACATCAGGCATGCATAATACATATAATCCTTCTCCATCTGCTCTGTAGCAGCTTCGGGAGTCATGCCCTTCTTTGCGCGCAGCTCAACAAACTTATCTACATATTTCTGCTTGTTCGGATCATTGAACGGATCCACGATCGTCGCACCGCTGATATCATAGCCCTTGCCGTTTTCGGCAATTTCCTCCGGTGTGCCGATAATAACGATATTTGCAATGCCCTCCTTGAGGATCTTCTCGGCAGCGTCATAGGTACGCTTGTCCATAGACTCCGGAAGTACGATTGTCTTTTTGTCTTTCTTTGCCTGCTCTTTGATAGAATCAATAAAGCCCATCGTGGATCTCCTTTCGTGCAGAAACCATATTTATGAAGCATTTTGCATCTTCAAACCACATTTAGTTGTCCGGTGACTGTCTGAACACCGAACTACTAACCATCATACACCAAAAATTTCACCGCAAAAAGGGGTTTTCATGTATAAAATTCCATACTTTCACTTTCATTCACAAAAACGGACCGGGCAGCTGCGCGTCCGGTCCGTTCTGTCTCTCATTCATTTATACTTTGATGATCTCTCTTACAAATGCATTCACAGCCGGAGCACCGGATTTCTGTGCTCTGACTGACTGATACAGATTGGATACACGTGTCTCCTCATCAAATACCTTCTTTGCATTTTTTTCCATCGTGAGGATATCCTTTGCCGGATTTGTCATGATCGGAATCTCTGTGTTCTTCATGACAGTGCTGAACAGATCCTCACTGTCCCTGCGGAATCCGAGCACTCTGGAATAATACGAGCGGTCCAGCACCTCATCCTTCTTGATGCCGAGCATAATATGCAGAAATGCGCGGGATACATGGCTCTGTGTATAAGTTTTAGAGCTGCAGAAGCCTACAAATTCCGAAATAGAGACAAACATGTTTCTCTTGTTCAGGATCGTATTGGCAAGATCATCCGTCACATCCTTGTATTTGGAAAGGAGAGCCGGATGCCCCAGCTTCCAGAGACGATCCGCAAACAGGATCGAATAGTCATCCACGAGTGTGACACCGTATTTACTGATATCATTTTTCAAGACCCGGAAGCTCTCCTCCGGAATAGCGATCTCAAGTCCGGGAATATTTTTTCCTCTGATCAGCTCACGGCGTACCATGGATGCGCTGGATAACTTTGTCAGATTCTTATCATCCAGATAGTCATTGCCCTCTCTCATGATCGTATACGGAGTCATGGCTGATTTCGTGCGCTTCAGTGCTTTCAGATATTCCACAGCCAGAATATTATTCGGTGAACCGAGCACCTCTGCATGTTCCGGAAGTGCGCGCTCTCTGGCAGAAGGAAAATTCAGGCCCTCCTTCAGGCCTTCCTTCAGGGCTTCCTGATACTCAGGTGTCTCAAACGCGAGCGCCTCTGCCGCTGCATCAAGCTTTGCCAGATCTCCGCACTCGCTGCCGAATACCAGATAATCGACACAGTTGAGCGCATTCAGCATCCGGACAGCATTCTCGGCAAACGATTCTGCCGAGGTAGTAGACCATCTCGCCGGATAAGAAATAACAAGGTCAGCCCCTCCATACAGAGCCATCTCGGCACGTACGTGGCGGTCGGTAATAGCCGGAACACCGCGCTGAACGTAGTCTCCGCTCATAAGCACAAGAACCCTGTCTGCTCCAAGCTCCTCTTTTACTTTTTTTATCAGGAGGGCATGTCCGTTATGAAACGGATTATACTCTCCGATTACTGCTGCAATTTTCATAATACTCCTCTAAAAAAGGCTGTGCCTGCAGAGCTCTCAAAGCGCCCTCTTATAAGCCTCATACGCCTGAGACAGCACAGCCCGGTGTTTCCTTAGTTCTTGAACGAATGCACGGGGGCAGGGATGCGGCCTCCGCGCTTCACAAATCTGCCGCAGGCAAACGGACTTACCTTCATGACCGGTGCGTGACCAAGAAGTCCTCCGAACTCTACATTGTCGCCTGCACGCTTTCCGATTGCCGGAATCAGACGGACTGCCGTTGTCTTCTGGTTGATCATGCCGATCGCCATCTCGTCTGCGATAATACCGGAGATCGTATCTGCGGAGGTGTCTCCCGGAACTGCGATCATATCCAGACCGACAGAGCATACACAGGTCATCGCCTCCAGCTTTTCGATAGAAAGTGCGCCTGCCTCTACGGCATCGATCATGCCCTGATCCTCACTGACCGGAATGAATGCGCCGGAAAGACCGCCGACAAAGGAGGAAGCCATAAGTCCGCCCTTTTTCACCTGATCATTCAGAAGTGCAAGTGCTGCCGTTGTCCCCGGTGCTCCGGGATGCTCCACACCGATCTCCTTCAGGATATCCGCAACGGAATCACCGATAGCCGGTGTCGGTGCAAGAGAAAGATCTACGATGCCGAACGGGATATCCAGTCTCCTCGATGCCTCCAGTGCGACCAGCTGTCCGACACGGGTAATTTTAAAGGCTGTCTTCTTGATCGTCTCACAGAGGATCTCAAAATTCTCTCCCCTGCAGGACTCCAGTGCGTGCTTAACAACGCCCGGGCCGGAAACACCGACATTGACGACTGCATCCGGCTGGGTGACTCCGTGAAAAGCGCCTGCCATAAACGGATTATCATCCGGAGCATTGCAGAAGATCACAAGCTTTGCACAGCCGATTCCGTCATCCTTTGCAGTCAGCTCCGCTGCATTCCTTACGACCTCGCCCATGATCCTGACCGCATCCATGTTGATGCCGCTTTTTGTGGATCCCACATTCACAGAGCTGCATACGCGCTCCGTTACTGTCAGCGCCCTGGGGATGGAACGAAGGAAGATCTCATCGGCAGCAGTCATTCCGTTGGAAACAAGTGCTGAATATCCGCCGATAAAGTTTACGCCGACCTCCTTTGCGCACTCGTCCAGAGTCTGTGCGATCGTCACATAATCATCCGGCTCCCTGCAGGCAGAACCTCCCACAAGAGCGATCGGTGTCACGGAGATACGCTTATTTACGATCGGGATTCCGAATTCCTTCTCGATCTCACAGCCGACCGGAACCAGATTTTTAGCCGTACGCAGGATCTTCTCTTTAATATTCTGATTCAGCTTCTCAAGGTCGCTGTCAATGCAGTCAAGCAGGCTGATGCCGACGGTGATCGTTCTGACATCGAGATTCTCCTGCTCGATCATCTTATTGGTTTCATTTACTTCATAAATGCTGACCATATGCTGTCCTTTCGTGTTTTCATTTTCAAGAGCGTCTTTTTTGAGAAAAGAGACGATCAGATTCTGTGCATGGAATCAAAGATTTCTTCTCTCTGGATACGGATGATGACACCGATCTCATCTCCGAGTGCACGGAGTTCTTCATTTACCTGATCGAAGGAACGTGTGGAGGCATTCATATCTGCGATCATCATCATGTTAAAGTATCCGTCCACAATGGTCTGAGAAATACTTGTGATGTTGATCTGCTGTTCTGCCAGATATACACATACCTTCGCAATGATGCCTACCGCGTCATGTCCCACTACTGTAATAATGCTTTTCTTCATAACTGTCTCCTCTGCTTTCTGAAAATAAGTAAACTGCGCATTTTCTGTCAGGACCTCCTGTACGCAGGAATGTACCTGTTTTTATTTTATGAAATGACCGCTTATATAAAGACCGGCTCACTGACGCATTCTCTGTGTGCGATCTGAATATGAAAGTCCTCTGACCGGAAAGGATTGTCTCCCAGCGTCACCTCCGAGGTGACCGTCTCATACGCCAGAGCCTCATAATTATTCTCCTGACTGAGATGCCCCAGAAAAATCTCCCGGATATTTTCATGGAGGACCTGACCGAGCAGCTGTCCGCATGATTCATTGGAAAGATGCCCCTTCTCTCCCAGGATCCTTCGTTTTAAATAATAGGGATATCTGCCCGCCTGCAGCATCCGGACATCATGATTCGACTCGATCAGAAGAACATCCAGATTCTTCAGATTTCCGATGATGTACTCATCATAACAGCCCATATCAGTTGCCACAGCGGCACATTTGCCGTTGTGTTCGATCCTGTAGCCTACCGGTTCCGCCGCATCGTGAGAGATCTCGAAGGGCAGTATCGTCAGATCACCCACAGAAAACTTTTCATCGGCATGAATCGGACGATAGAGCTCATCCGGAATCCTGCCGAGTGCTGTCATCTCCCTCATTGCCGCGATCGTGCCCGGTGTCGCATAAATCGGCATTCCGTACCTTCTTGCAAGCACCCCGAGCCCTTTGATGTGATCTGAGTGCTCATGTGTGACTAGAATGCCGTCTATCTCCTTTGTAGTCCGGTCAATTGCGTTCAGACCCGCCTCGATCTTTTTTCCGGAAATACCGGTATCAATGAGAATCGAGCTGTCCGCGCTGCCTGCGTAGATGCAGTTTCCGCTGCTTCCGCTTGCAATACTGCAAAATTTCATATGATTCTCTTTCTTATATCTCTGCTTCGCTGAGGCATCTTCACTTCAGGCTTGAAAGCGCCTCATCGATCTGTCTCTGCGTGTCAGTGAAATCACCGCTGTTATCGATCACTAGATCACATCTTCTGCGGTACTCCTCTTCACTCATCTGATTCCTGATCATGGAATCTGTGCGCTCATCGGAATATCCTCTGGATTCCCGAAGTCTGGCACGCCGCTTCTCAATATCCGCATAAATATACCATATTCCGTCGCACATTTCATTATAAGAATCAACAAACAGGATTGCGGACTCTACCACAAACAGCGATTCTCGCCGTATCTGTGCCTCCAGGGCCAGTCGTCTCGTCTCACCGATGACCGCAGGATGGATATAGGCATCGAGCGCCTCCTTCTTGTTCTCATCCCGAAACAGCTCAGCTGCGATTGCTGCGCGATCCAGCGTACCGTCCTCACGGACGACACCGCTGCCGAAGATCTCCACCGCACGGTCAAAGCCGGGAGTTCCCGGATCGAGCAGAACTCTGCCGAGCTCATCCGAGCGGACAACTACGGCATGTTTTTCCTGTTCCAGGTATTCCAGAATTTTTGATTTTCCGCTTCCGACACCGCCGGTTACTCCTAATGTATACATAATCTTTTTCCTTATTTTGCCTCGTACCAGTCTCTTCCGATATGACAGTCTGCCTCCAGGACAACATCAAGCGAGGCGGCATTTCTCATCTCCTCGACCAGAAGCTCCCGCACGCGTGCACTCTCCTCCTCCGGAGCCTCGATCAGAAGCTCATCATGAATCTGGAGTATCAGCTTTGACTGCAGCCCCTCTCTCTTCAGACGATCCTTTACACGGATCATGGCAAGCTTGATCACATCCGCCGCAGTCCCCTGAATCGGACTGTTCATGGCAACACGCTCACCGAAACTCCTCTGCATGAAGTTTGCTGCCTTCAGTTCGGGAATCGGTCTCCTTCTTCCGAAGAGAGACTCCGCATATCCCTTCTCCTTTGCATCCTTTACCAGCTTGTCAAGGAAGGACTTAATTTCCGGATAAGTCTCGAAATAACGTTCAATATACTCAGCTGCCTCTGCCTTCGAAATGGAGAGACCCTGGCTGAGACCGAAGGAGCTGATTCCGTACACGATACCGAAGTTCACTGCCTTCGCTTTTCTTCTCAGATCATCGGAGACCTCCTCAAACGGAACGTGGAAAACCTGTGAAGCAGTGATCCTGTGGATATCCTCCGCCTGACGGTAGGCATCGATCAGCTTCTGATCTCCTGACATATGTGCAAGAATACGCAGTTCGATCTGGGAATAATCCGCATCTACAAACACGCAGCCCGGCTTCGGATAAAAGCACTTTCGGATCATACGTCCCAGATCCTCGCGCATGGGGATATTCTGCAGATTCGGATCCGTACTGGAAAGCCTTCCCGTTGCCGTAATTGTCTGATGGAAGGTCGTGCGGATTCTGCCGTCCCCGTCAATGAAGGCCGGAAGACCGTCCGCATAGGTGGATTTCAGCTTGGTCAGCATGCGGTATTCGAGAATATCCGAGACGACCGGAACGTCCTGTGCCAGCTTTTCAAGCACATCCGCTGCGGTAGAATAGCCGGTCTTTGTCTTTCTGCCTCCCGGAAGTTTCATTTTTTCAAATAAAATCACGCCCAGCTGCTTCGGGGAGTTGATATTAAACTGTTCACCCGCAGACGAATAAATGCGGTCTTCCAGCTCCGCAATTCGGTCTGTTAGCCCGGCTCCATACTTCTCAAGCTCCGCGCGGCTTGCAAGAATACCTTCGTTTTCCATCTGCGCAAGAACAGGCACAAGCGGCATCTCAACAGTCCGGAACAGCCCGGTAAGACCGTTCTCATCAAGCGCTGTCTGCAGGGGCTTCAGAGAACGATACGCTGTCTCTGCGTCATTACCGGCAAGAAGTGCAAACTTCTCACGGTGATCCGCATTCTTTACGGCAGCTGCATATCCCTTCTTTCCGATCAGCTCCTCTTTTGAAGGCCGGTTCTCGGTCAGATAGTCCGCAGAGATCGTATCATATGCCCAGTCAGACTTCAGCGGATTGATCAAATAAGCGGCAACAACAATATCAAACAGCTTTTTATCATCCGCATCCGGGCACAGGCGCAGAATGCGCTTTGTGTCGGAGGATGCGATCTGTCCGGTCGAATTAAGGACAGCTCTCAGAAGCTTTGCATATACTTCTGTATCGGACGTTTCCTCCGATACAAATGTATAGGTTCCGCTCTCATCGGATACGGCAGCGCCGTAAATACCGTCTCTGTCAGCAAGCACGGAGACCCCGGCAAGATCACGTTCTCTGCCGAAAACTTCTGCTGCTGTGTCTGCATTTTCAAGGACAGTAAAGGTCTGTTCAGATTGCTCCGTCCGGCTCTCTCTCTCAAAGTGCGCAAGAAGAGACTTAAACCCCAGACTCTTGAACTGCTGATACGAATCTTCATTGAAGAGCTCTCCCATACGGAAGCTCTCTCTCTCAAAGAGAACGGGCGCGTCCTTACGGATCGTTACGAGGTTCTTGCTGAGAAGGACATCCTCATAATGCTCGTAAAGTGCCTCCCTGGCTTTCTTCGGGGTAACTTCCTCCCAGTGGTCATACGCATTTTCCACCGAATGAAACTGCACGATGATTTTTGCAGCAGTCTTCGGTCCCACTCCCTGAAGTCCCGGAACATTATCCGAGGTATCACCCATGAGTGCCTTTACATCAATAAATTCCGTCGGCGTAACACCCATAGCAGCTCTGACAGCCTCGGGATCGTAACGCTCATAGGTCGTCTCTCCTCCTTTTGTCTTGGGGAGGATAACCGTGATGTGATCCGTTACCGTCTGAAGAAGATCCCTGTCTCCGGAAAGGATCTCTGCATCGATCCCCTGCTGCTCTGCCTGCGCACTGAGCGTGCCCAGCAGGTCATCAGCCTCCCAGCCCTCCGCCGAGAGCACCGGGATCTGCATGGATTTCAGTACCTCCCTGATCAGAGGCATCTGTTCATGGAATTCCGCCGGAGCCGGGCCGCGGTTGCCTTTATAGTCCGGGTACAGCTTGTGACGGAAGGTCGGTGCGGCAAGATCAAAGGCAACAGCCAGATAATCCGGTTTTTCAGCCTCGATCACCTTATTTAAAATTGTCAAAAATCCATAGACTGCATTCGTATGAACGCCTCCGGGTCCGGTCATATTCAGGGGCATTCCGTAAAATGCACGAAACATCAATGAATGACCGTCAATCAGCAGTAATTTTTCACTCATTTTCTTTCCTCATCAGTTCATAAGAAACAGATAAAACCTGTACAGCCAGTATCGGATAAAGATCAGAAGACCGGGCTTCATCCGCATGACTGCCGTAAAAGCGACAAGTGTCTCCGAAATCACGAGCAGCACATTAGAAAAACGTACAACCATCTTTCCCGCTTGAATCGATGCCTCGTTCCGCTTAATCTGATCCTTTAAAATCTTCCTTAGATCGTAGGATGTATTTTTTGAATCATCATCTAAATATTTAAGAGAAAAATAAATGATGAAATAAGTCTCCAGCTCATCATAACAGTCCGGACAGGAATGCACATGCGCAAGAAAGGCCTCACATTCGCTGTCGGAGAGCTTTGCATTAATATAGGGCTGTATCAGCTTCTGAGCTTCCGCGCAGCTCAGCTCTCTGACTTTTTTCATTTCATACTCTCCTTAGAAAGCAGGTGCCCCGGAATTCCATATCGGAAAACCGGGGCGTTTTTGTTATGCCGGTGGTGGGGCTCGAACCCGCGCCGGAATCCTTTGTTTTCAGTGTTTTCCGATACAGAAGCTATGTTTGAAGCTAGAAAACTTCAAAACTTCTTATTTATCATAGCTTTTTTCTCGAACTTTTGGTAGCTTTTTTTATTTTGCAAAGCCGAGAAGGATCGGACCAGTGTGAATACACGTGTGGAAACCGCACTGCATACGATGGGCGGAGCATATCCGCTATGACCGCTGACCGTGATTGCTGCCGGTGTGATGGATACGGTTGTCATAACTTCTCCCGTTCAGATGTTTTTGAGCATGAAAACCTGCTAAGAAAAGTCAAGCGTAAATTACTTTTCCAAGCAGGTTTT
>JAUNAN010000037.1 GCA_030527595.1 Lachnospiraceae bacterium
ATCCTATGGATCGTTTTTTTATCAAGTGTGCAACTTCATTTTACAATCGGCGGAGAAAAAACTTTTTAAAATTTTTTCATTTTTTCCGAACTTTTTTGAACCTGTGACCGTCTATATCAATAGAAACATGAAAAAGAGAGCAGTTTCTTTTTCGAAGTGGCAGCTATGGAGTGCAGAGATTTAAAAAATGTAATAACTGAGACAAAGAGGGAGGATGAAATGAGAGAATTACTTGAATACGGATTTAGAATGATGGGAAGCCAATTTATATCCTTTGAGTCGTAACAGGAGTCAGTTAGTGCAGTAATGAAATAAGGTTAGAGAGGGTTAGACAGAAGATGTATTGCTCCAATTGCGGAAAAGAGATACAGGAAGATTGGAAATTTTGTAATTTCTGCGGAAATCAGCTGGGAACTGCGATCGAGGAGGCTGTCCGGCTTGCATGGCAGGGGGATGAACGAGGATTTTCGCTTCTCTATGAGAGATCCTACGGCAGATCCTATCAGGCAGCTGTTCATATTTTGGGGACAAGGGAAGCGGCAGAGGATGTTTTGCAGGAATCCTATATCAAAGCAATGAAGAAAATAAAGAACTTGAGAGAGCCGGCGGCATTTCTTTCCTGGATGGATAAGATCGTGACCAATACCGCAATCGATGTGCTTCGCAGAGAAAAGAGTATGCCCGCTCTTGTAAATGAAGAGGGCGAGGATATTGATGTGGAGGATGTGGACCAGGAATTTCAGCCGGAACAGCAGTTTACCCGTCGGGAGACGCAGGATACGATCCGTATGCTTATGCAGGAGCTTTCTGAGATTCAGAGAACCTGCCTGATCATGCGCCATGTGCAGCATATGAGTTATAAGGACATTTCAGAGATGCTTGGGGTTCCGCTTGGAACTGTGAAATCACGCCTGAATTATGCGGAGAAGTCCTTGCTTAAGAAGGCAAATGCATTAAAAGCACAGGGAGTTCCGCTCTATTCGATCACTCCGTTCCTTGCATATCTCTTCAAAATGGAGCTTCAATATCTCGAGGCAGACGGTACAATTGCGCAGAGCAGTGCCGCAGTAGCAGAGAGCATCGCGATCGCTGCTCCGGGACTCATTACCAAGGGAGTCTATTCAGGAGGCAAGCTCTACAGTGCGGCACATGCGGGAGCCGGTATGGAAAAGGCAGGCGGTGCAGCTCGAATCGGCTCAAAGTCCGGATCATCATCGGCGGGCGGCAGTGCGGCGGCAGATCTGACATCAGAGGCAGGCGGCAGTGCGACGGCAGATATCACATCAACGGCAAGAGGTACGGCTGCAGCCGCTAAAAAATCCTTCGTATCCTGGAAACTTGCCGCATCGATTGCTGTAGGTGCAGCTGTGGGCGTCGGGGCAGCCGCCGTGGGTCTGCATTTTACCGGAACAGCACCCGAATCGGCCGCAGTGACGGAGACAGAACCTGCAGCGGAAATCACAGAAATATCGGAGACTCAGGTGGAAGAATCCGGTCGCGCACCGTTTTCGGAACAGACAGTGATGCCGGAAGAAGAGCAGAGATCGGTATTGGCACAGCTCGCTGTAACAAATATGTCTGAAAGCAGATCTGATGCTTTTGTGCTGGACAAAGACGGCGTGCTGACCTATGAGATAGGAGATATCACCGGGGAAGGCAGTTCTTTTGATGCATATGACGAGAATATGGCAATCTTGTATCTCTTCTCGGATGAGGAATTAAGAGATTTATCTTTATCGGGAATGCTCGCGTACGAGGACTGTTTCACGGAGCTGGAGTTTGCTTATTGCGGCAGAATTACCTCAGGAGAAGTGAAACAGCTGGTTTTCCCTGATAAAAAGTATGAGTTTATTGTAAATGAGAGCGGCCGGCTTACGGAGTGTGTGATTACGGAAAATGAGAATGTATCCGGTATCAGTTATACCTATAATGACCGCGGAAGATTGATTCTGGCAGAGAACTCAGATCCGGACGGATTATACGGAACACTGGAGTTCAGGTACTCGGATGAGCTGGAGCACGACGACGAATATGTGGGACCTGCAAAAAGGATCATTCTGCTGGATAGGAATAAGCCCTGGTTTTTCTATATTCTTCCGCAATACAATGGAGGTTCTTTCGATCTTTCAAACAATGATCTTATAAGTGATGTAGTTTATGAAGCCGGTCAGAATGAGGATTGGACTTATATAGATTGGGTTTATTCCTATTACGATGACGGTAAGATCAGCAATATTTATTTGAACCCTGTGAGCGGCTCGCTGCCGGATACAACAGAAAGCAGAAGCTATTCTTATTCAGAAGACGGCAGTCTGAGCAGTGTTGAGGCTGTAAATTGGAGAGGAACCGGGCAGAGCCTTGCCTATGGACGATTCGTTCAAGATGAGACGGAAGCTGCAGCAGGAAATGAAGAAACTGCAGAATTACCGGCAGCGGTAAATGATGAAGAGCTTGATCGCCGAGCGTTGGAATTATATACACAACTTCTGGAGTATTGTGATTCTGATCCGGAAGCATATCGTAATCTTTTTGTGAATACTCCGGAGGAGTATATTGAAAACAGCAAGGCAGAATGTATCGCTGTTGCACAGCAGCATTATGAAAAAAATGCAGCTGCAGTGATCCTTCGGTACGGAGATTATTATTTGATCGCTGCGGAGAGTTATTCGGTAGCCGGAACGCATCCGGACAACAGTGTTAAATCGGAATGGATTTCGCCTATTTTAGCGGTTGAAACCGAAAACGGCTTAAAGATAGAAATAAACGACGGCGTTTCTGAAATACTTTCAGATGAGAAAATATTGGAGTTCATTTACGGAGAAAAATTGGTCACAGCAATGAACGAAGGAAGAAATGCGGATGCATTTCAGAGACCGTTATTGTTTTTATCTCAACATGCATATGAAGAGGGATTTTTAGCCGAAAATACGCTTTATTTATGGCAAAATGAGGATCAATCTATTGATCTGGCATTGGAAATCGGAAATGGCACGGACGGAGCAAGAATGATCCACAGCGGCCGCATACAGCTGATAGACGATCAGTTGGGAACAATTGTAGATGTAGATGTCCCGATAAATGAGATGATAAGCACCGGGGATCATAAAGTTTGCATTTTGCATATTGATGCGAAAGATGTTCAAACCGGTGCAGAACCATGGACGAAACTGGAATCTTCATTTGTTTTCCACTTTGATTAAATAAAAAACGAAGGAGAGTTTAATGGAATAATCGGACCTCCGCCCCCGTGAGTGTTCAATTGAAGCGGGGGCAGCAGTCGGCAAATATGGCTTGATCTAATTACCCGCAGATCGTGCGGGGATCAAGAAGATTTATTGATATTTTACTGTCTCGATAAAGTACTGCCCCGGACAATAAGCTTGTTTGGAATATAAAGAGTCTTTGAGCTTGACTTCGGATCATGAATTCTTTCTACAAGAGCCCGAACAGCCGCTCGCCCCATTTCTTCACGATTAACCTGTATGGTCGTCAATTGCGGAAAGGCCGCTCTTCCGCAGTCTACGTCATCATATCCGGCAATTGCTATGTCTTCAGGTATGCGAATACCAGCTTCCTGGAAGGCGTGCATTGCCCCGACGGCCAGAGCATCTGCCGTGGCAAATACAGCATCCGGAAGATCCTTTGTTGCCAGAAGTCTCTTCCCGCAGATATATCCATGCTCAATGCGGGTTCCTGTTGCCAGAATCGGAGTTCCGAAATGAGGGATATCAGATAAACCTAATTCATCCAGGACCCGGGGACTCGTAATTGCAAAATCTCTATAATAATCTTCATCACGGAAAGCAGAATTA
Organism: Lachnospiraceae bacterium; assembly: GCA_030527595.1. GTDB lineage: Bacteria > Bacillota > Clostridia > Lachnospirales > Lachnospiraceae > Chordicoccus. Next base: position 3,813 of record JAUNAN010000037.1, read on the forward strand.
CTATAAGGAATAGCATTAGAAGCAGTCAGGACGTCGATGTAGGCTTTATATCGAGTGAGATAACTGGTGTGGCTAAGTCGATCTGTAATCACGGCAATTCTTTTTCGGCCGCACTCATGTACTAGATGATTGGTAATAGCCAGACCTCCCCTATAGTTTTCGTCTATAATGAAATCTGCATCGTCGGAATATAGCAAATCGTTTATGATTACCTGAGGAATATTTCGTTTTTGAAACTCCTTCATAGATGATTCAACAGAGAAAGAGGAGAGAAGGACTCCGTCAATAGCATCTTTGATAAACGCCTCATCGAAGGAGTGATTTCCGGAATTCGCCGCCAGTATGAGATGATAGCCGCATTTTTGTGCTTCCTGAATCGCACCGTCAAGAACCGGTCCGAAGAAAGGATGACCGAAAGAGGGATGTTCTTTTTTTAATAGACAGAATCCCAGAATTCCGGAATGCTTTGAGGCAACAGCTTGTGCCAGACTGTTGGGCTGATAATTATGCTCAGCTGCAAGAGCTTGAATTCTTTTTCGGGTTGATTCTTTTATCTTCGGAGAATTTGCCAGTGCACGGGAGACTGTAGATTTTGATACACCGGCCATTATAGCAATATCATCAAGTTTCATAAGTATGCCAAATCCTCTCTCTGTGATAATGAATTGTGTAATTTCGATAAAAATTATGGCGAAAAATTACAGAAATTGACAGTTGAAACAAAATAATAAAGTGAGTAAACTGAAAATATCTTCATTAATTCTATTTTAAGTCTTTTTTTTTATCATTTCAATGCAACCGGTTGCAATTTTTTTTATTTTTATTTTGCAACCGGTTGCAAAAAGGGGGAATAATGAAACAGCCAATGATTACAGCGCACTCCGGGTGTGAAAACACGATGAGAGATTCTTTTGATTCACTGCTGGCGGCAGAGCAAATGGGAGCTCAGGCTGTAGAAGTGGATGTGCGGATGGATTACCGGGGATGTCTGCGATTATCCCATGATCGGAGGAGTTGCCAGGAAGAATATGACAGAGCGGTTCCTTTTGCATCTGCAGCAGCTTTCATTGTCCGGCACCACATGACTATCAATTGCGATGTGAAAGAGCCGGGAATTATTCACGAGATCTTTCAGGTGCTGCACCGGTTTGGGGTACCGAAGGAACAGATTTGGATCACAGGAGGCATCTCACCGCTGCAGCTGCTGATGGATCCCTCAATTACGGAAACTGCTCACGTATATCTAAACCTGGAAGAAATTCTGAAGTATCTCTATCTTCCTGAAATCGGATGGAGCAGATTTGATTATCAAAAGCTGATCCAAAATCCCTGGAGCATCTTATCTCCGGCAATGGATAGATTTCAGGACTATTTTCCGGATATCGAGTTTTTATTCCATCTGAGTAAGGCGGAGGGGCTGAATCTTCCCTATAGGAGGATGGATGAGGAAAAGTATCGATTGTTGGAATCGGCAGGTATACATTACTCTCTCTGGACTGTTGATGAAGAGGCAGATGCGCACAGCATTCTGGAAAGGGAGAGCCCCTGGCTGGATAACATTACAACAAGAAAATATCAACTGATTCGCGGTGTCCTTGCAGGATGATGCTGACGGAGCTGCGACGCAGACTAACTTATGTTACTTTCATATTCGCCTTATGAAGCGGATATGACAAATATATCACCGGATCAAGGTGAAAAATAATTTTTAGGAGGCAGTATCATGAAAAAGAAAATGTTTTCAGTATTTTTGTCAATCGCGCTGGCAGCATCCCTTGCAGCATGCGGCAGCAGTGCGGGAAACACCGCGGTAGATGCAGGGAAGGACAATTCAGGAACGTCTAAGCAGGGTAGTCCGGATGATGTGGACTTGAAGGAGCTGGCAGCTAATTACGACGGAGAAATCAACATTGTACTCTGGGGAAAAGATTCTATAGACCCGGATAAAAAGGAGAGATCCAGAGGATGGCAGTTCCAGAGAATGGCAGACGAATATGCATCCCAGTTTGATAATGTAACTATCGAATACATTAATCAGGGCAGTTATGATGACGTTGCGGAAAAAATCATGGCAGGAGCAACAGCGAATGATCTGCCTACTGCATTTATTGCCGAAGAAGCCTCAGTTAAGGGATTCAGCGGCGTGGCAGCAGATATCAGAGATTATGTTCCATCTGAGGTTATTCAGGATTTTATGCCCGGACTGCTGGTTTCCATGATAGATGAAAATGATCGTCTTTTGGCAGTTCCCTGTGCACGTTCTCTTCCGGTTCTCTATGCAAACCAGGAAATGCTGGATGAGGCGGGCTGGACGATTGAAGATATTAAGACAAACGAGGATATGATGCAGGCAGCGAAGGCTGTGTATGAAGCAACGGGCAAGCCGGGCTACATTATGTTCTGGGATACTGATGCTTGGCACTGGGAGTCTGAAATTTATGCCGATGGAGGCTCTGTTCTTTCAGAGGATGGACAGACGGTTACATTTGGTAAAGATAACGACTATGTGGGAGCGAAATTTCTTGAAATGGTTCAGGAAGGTTTGAAGGAAGGATATGTGGTTTCTCCCTACGGAACACCGAAGCCCGGTGATACCAGAGATGAGCTGTTTACTACCGGTGAAGCAGCAATGATGCTTACTTCTTCTAATTCCATGCCGAAGCGTGCCGATGCTCTGGCTGAAAGCGGATATACCATGGTTACTGCTGTACAGCCTGCCGGAGAGGGCGGTATCTCTATGGCAGGCGGCGGATCCAACTGGATGATCTGTGAGAGTGCTTCTTATGAAGAAAAAATGATCGTCGGCGGATATTTGGCATATATCTCTTCTGCTGACTGCGTCATGGACATGGTAGAAAATAACGGAAATATGATGGTTACTACAAGCGCACAGGAGAGTGAGAGAGGAAAAGCGCTTCTTACGGAAAAGCCCTATTATCAGGCTGTATATGATTCTATTGAGTATCTTCATGAGCGTCCGAATACTACATCTTGGGTAGAAATGTACACCTATGCCTTTGACAAGCTGGAGCAGTTCAGTCTGAACTATGAAACCACAGACGTCAGAGCGATGATTGATGAAATTCAGCAGAAATTTGAGCAGATTATTGCAGATAATGCTTGGTAAAAAGTGCTGACAAGATAGAATTCTGTTATCTGTGACATTTAGAGGCTCTGGGGAAATAAAATGCCCTGGAGCCTCAGTTCCTCAGACAGCAGAAGGCGCAGTATTCATCCCGGGTGGATACCAAAGAGGAGAAAATATGTCTATTGTCTTAAACAATATCAAAAAAGTATATCCAGGAAACAAGAAAGCAGTTATCGAGCATTTGAATCTGAACATTGAAGAGGGATCGTTTACTGTCCTGCTGGGTCCCAGCGGCTGCGGCAAGACAACTCTGCTCAGAATGATAGCCGGACTTGAGGAAGTGACAGATGGCGAAATATTTGTAGATGATAAGAATATTACCCATATGGAACCGGGAGACCGCAATCTGGCAATGGTATTTCAGAATTATGCGATTTATCCGCACATGACAGTCAGAGGTAATATCGAGTTTGGTCTGAAGAATTACAAGATTACAAAGGAAAAGATCAAAGAGAGGGTGGATAGTGTCTTAGAAATTACCGGTCTGACGGAATACGGAGAGAGAATGCCGAATCAGTTGTCCGGTGGACAGAGACAGAGAGTTGCCCTGGCGAGAGCCATTTCAAAGTCTCCGAAGGCATTTCTGATGGATGAGCCGCTATCGAATCTGGATGCCAAGCTGAGAAATCAGATGCGCAGTGAGCTGATTCAGCTGTTCAATCAGCTGGATACAACTTTTATCTATGTGACTCATGATCAGAGTGAGGCTCTGACTATGGCGACAGATATTGTAGTTATGAGAGACGGAAAAATCATGCAGAAGGGGACACCTCAGGAAATCTATCGTAATCCCGCAAATGTATTTGTCGCTCAGTTTATCGGTGATCCGGGAATGAATGTAATTCGTCTAAAGGATAGAAGATTTATTGGTATTAAGCCTCGTGCACTATCTTTCCGGAGTAGTCAGAATGATCGGGCTTCCCTCAAGGCAACTGTAGTGACACGGGAGTTTTTGGGCGTGGATTATCAGTACACCTTGGATATCGGCATCGGCAAGGTGGTTGTGAGATCCGCCGATGAAATCGAGATCGGGACAGAGGTCAGGCTCTATTTCCCGGAAAAGCATCTGTTTTATTTTGATGAGGATGAAAATCGATGTGATGCCTTTGAACTTTCTGAAATGGAGGTTGTATATCGTGCCGATGAATGAAAAGCTTGAATTAAAGCAGCACGGAACATGCTATCGCATACTTAATAGGTTGTTAAAAAATCCGTATTTTCTGATGGCTCCTGCGATTATCTGCTGCCTGGTACTGACAGTTTATCCGGTGTGCTTTGCGATTTATCTCAGCTTTCATAAGTGGGATCCTATTACCTCTCGAAAGAAATTTGTGGGTCTGGAAAATTTCAAGTATCTGTTAGCCAGCGAAGATTTCCATAAGGTGCTGCTAAATACCGTTATCTATATGCTGGTAATTCTTTTTGTGGGCTTGTTGATCAAAGTGGTACTGGGTGTTTTTTTGAATAAACGAACTTTTGCACACAATATGGTGCAGACGATCGTCTTTACGCCTCATATCATCGCTTCTGTAGCAGTAGCGGCCATCTTTATGTGGCTGATGGATCCTACAAACGGTATTTTCAATGTGGCTTTGCGTGCTCTGCATCTGCCGGCATCTCAGTGGTATTATGGCTCTGGTACGGCTTTGTTATCTGTGCTCATTGTTGCGATTTGGTCCAGTACAGGCTACGGTGTGCTGAGAGTGATTGCAGGACTCAGATCGATTCCGGAGTATCTGTATGAGGCGGCAAAGCTGGACAAGGCCGGTGCATTTACGACATTTACGAAAATTACGATTCCCATGCTTTCTCCTACGTTGTTATATTTGATCGTTACTACATCAGCCAGTGCGTTTACCAGCTTTGATATTGTCAAGATGATGACAGAAGGCGGACCGGACAATGCCACAAATCTGATTGCATATTATGTCTATCAGCAGGGTATGGGATTTAATCAGTATGGACGTGCTATGGCTGCTGCAGTGGTTCTGCTGATATTTAACTCATCTCTCTCAGCCCTGAATTTCTTTGTTCTGGGTCGCAGAACACACTATCAATAACGGAGGAGAAAATCATGACAAAAAGAACTGTAAAACGTGTTTTGGAATGTATTCTTCTGGCAATTCTCTTTGTAATATTTGTGTTTCCGTTTTACTGGACATTGATTACCTCGGTGAAATCAACGATGGAAGCCATTCAGTTTCCCCCGACTCTGTGGCCGTCAAAGTTTGTATGGTCGAATTATGCGGAAGTATGGCAGGGAAGTAACTTTGCGCACTATGGTAAGAACTCGATTATCACTAGTGTTGGTGCCACAGCGGTTACGATCTTTTTCAGTGTCATGGCGGCGTATGCCTTTGCCAGATATGAGTTCCGCTTTAAGAAGGCCCTGTTCGCGCTGAGTCTTGCTGATATTATGATTCCTGCGCAGGTTATCTTTCTGCCGATTTTTGTTATGTATTCCAGTTGGGGAATCCTAAACACCTACTTTAGCTTTATCATTATCTTTATTTATTCCGGATCCACCATCTTTTTTTTCAGAAATGCATTTATGCAGGTTCCCGGAGAACTGATAGAAGCTGCAAGGCTCGACGGATCCAGTGAATTGTCTGTTATGTTTAAGGTTATGCTTCCGGCAGTCAGACCGTTTTTAATTACACAGATCATGCTGAGCTTTATGAGTAAGTGGAATGGATATTTTTGGATTCAGACCCTGACAACTAATGAAAAAATACGAACACTGCCGATTGCAATGAATAACCTTGTAAATCAGACGGAAGATTACGTATCAAGATGGGATCTGTCTATGGCAGGAAGTGTAATTCTCATGGCTCCTCTTCTCATTTTATACATTATCTGTAACCGTCAGATGAAGGTTGCTTTTATCGGAAATGGAATTAAGTAATGATAAGAATAGAAAAAGACTCATGGAAAACGGATGCCGCTGAGCGTTTTGATCCGGCAGTGAATCGAAAGGCACGCATAACCAGTGCAATTGGATATATCATGTTTTTTGTTCCGCTGATCATGCATCCGGAAAGTAAGTTTGCGCGCTACCATGCTAATCAGTCCATGCTGTTATTCATTTGGATGACACTGGGACTCATGCTTGCAGCCGGCATACCGTATATCGGCCTGATTTTGCTTCTTCCCATGCTGATTTTCGGCATCCTGTTCGGTCTCCGCGGAATTGTCCTGGCATTGAGCTGTAAGGCAAAGCATGTTCCTGTTATAGGAAAACTCGTAATTATTGAATATGAACAATTTTATTCCCTGGATTATTGAGAGGTTGACGAAAAGAAGGAAGGTATGTAATGAGTTCAAAAGTGTTGCTGGTTCTGGTGGATGGCATGAGAACGGATAGCATAGGTCAGTGCGGGAATCCGGAATTCCTGGAATTTTTTAAGAGCGGTACCTATTCTTTTAAGGCACAAACAGTATTTCCACCGGTGACATTGCCCTGTCACATTTCACTGTTCCATAGTGTAGCACCCAACAGGCACGGAATCACCACAAATACCTTTGTGCCTCAGATCCGCCCGATAAAGGGGCTGATCGAGCTGCTTTCAGAACATAAAAAAACCTCTGCCATGGTCTACACTTGGGAACAGCTGAGAGATATCTGCACACCGGGAGGTCACCTGGAGTATTGCTGGTTTGAGCGACAGCATCATGGAGCTGGTCTCTATGATTTGGAACACAGAGCAGCTGCTGAGGCCAAGAGAATGATTTTGGAAAAAAGCCCGGATTTTCTCTTTCTGTATCTGGGAGGTACAGATATCTGGGGACACGATTTTGGCTGGATGAGCCCCGAGTACCTTGCCGGTGTAGAAAATGCCTGGTCCTGTATACAAGAGATCTATAGGGATCTTCCGGAAGATTATTCTATGATTATTACTGCTGATCACGGCGGTCATGACCGGAATCACGGAGAGAATATCCCGGAGGATATGACAATTCCGGTAATGTTTCGCGGCAAAGAATTTGCAAAGGGACTGGAAATAGATGGTCTGAACATCTGTGATCTCGCCCCTACAATTGCTGAACTGCTGGGTGTGGAACCAGACGAAGAGTGGGAAGGCAAAAGTATACTACAGATGACAGAACAGGGAAACATATGAGATATCTTCAGAATTTACATACACATACAAATCTATGCGACGGGAGAGATACTCCGTTGGAAATGGCGGAGGCAGCATATATGCAGGGATTTGATTCTCTGGGATTCTCGGGGCATGCCTATACGCCTTTTGATGTGAGTTATTGCATGACAGAAGAGCAGATGCTTCAATATAGGAAGGAAATTTCGGATTTAAAAGAGAAATTCAGCGGAAAGCTGGAAGTATACTGCGGAATAGAGTGGGATTTAAATGCCGATATCAATCGAACGGAGTTTGAGTATGTGATCGGTTCTGTACACTATTTAAAACTGCAGGACGAGTATGTAGATTTTGACCGGGACAGCAGGGCGGTACGCAAAGTCATTGATCACTACTTTGAGGGAAATGGAATCCGCTTTGCAAAAAAGTATTACGAGAGACTGTCTGAGCTGCTGACAAAAAACAGTGTGGATATCGTGGGACATTTTGATCTGATCACAAAGAACTGCGAGATAGATCCAAAGCTGTTTGATCCTGAGGGAGAGGAATATTGCAAAATTGCCCTTGAATCACTACACATAATTGCCGAAAAGAACAGGGTATTTGAAATTAATACAGGTGCCATAGCAAGAGGATATCGACAAACACCTTATCCGGCTCGCTTTTTACTCAGAGAAATGAAAGAACTTAATTGTCAAATCGTAATTACTTCAGATTGCCATGACAGCAGATATCTGAAAACACATCACAGGGAGGCCTGTGAATTTGCCAAGTCTTGCGGATTTTCGGAAATGCTGGTGTTTCGGCAGAATGATTTTTGCAGCATTCCAATAATATGAATGATAGAGGTGACAGCGTGAAAAAAATGATTTTTCTTGGCACAGGTGCATCTGAAATGATACCAAATCCGCTTTGTGGATGCAGGGTATGTCGGGAGGCAGGAAAAGGCGGAGACAGAAGAGATATTCGGTGCCGTTCCGCTTTTTTGTTTGATGAACATTCTCTGATAGATTGCGGTCCGGATGTGATATCCGGCTGTGCCCGGTTCGGTGCCTCTTTGGAAAATCTGAAAAGAATATTTCTGACCCATTCTCACTCAGATCATTTTTCCAATGTAACTTTGGAGAATCTGCAGATGTGTGTCACAGAACCGCCGAAGGTGAAGATTTATCTCTCTGAAGCTGCATACGAGGGCATGATGAGATTGGGCAGAGACTTATCTGAGATGTCTTATGCAACCTATAAAAATGAGAAATGGATAAAATTCTGTGAGTATATTCCCATAGAGCCATTCCGGGAATATCGGGATGAAGAAATCACTTTTTATGCGGTGGTCGGGAGGCATCCCGGAACATTTGTCAATGAGAACAGTCTGAATTATCTGCTCAAAAAGGACGGACATACCCTGTTTTATGCAAGTGATACCGGAACCTACTATGAGGAAACCTATGACTTCTTAAGTGGATTCAAACTAGATACTTTGATTATGGAATGTACTTTTGGAAAGCGTGATCTTTCCGTTGAGTCTAAGCATTTAAATGCGTCCCAGTTTCTTGACACCGTCCATAGATTAAAGGAGATGGGCGTGGTAACAGATGAGACGGAGATTTATGCTACTCATATCGGACATAAGGGGGATCTGCTTCATACAGAACTGGAGAGAATACTTCAGACCCGGGATGGATCTAACATACATGTTGCCTATGACGGTCTTGTGATTTGAGAACAGCATGATGAGAAAAATCCGAAATACGTACGCTTTTGGAAATGAGTAACAGATGATCCGCTTCACCTCGTGAGCGGGACATAGACATTCGAAACAAGAATACTTAATATGGCTTGATCTTTTCAACAATTAATCCGGAGTGAGTTCATACAGGATTCCGTCTTGTATGAATCCACTCCGTTTTTGTATGTTAAAAGCACATTTCAAGAAACGTATTTTCAAAAAGAGTTCGAAGGGAGGTGGAACAATGAACGAGCTGAGAGAATTTCTGCTGGAGGAGGACGGAGTCGCGGTTGTCGAAATCGTACTTATTTTGCTGGTCCTCATTGCTATGGTCCTCGTTTTTAAGGCGCAGATCATGAGCACACTGAAGTCGATCCTTGAGAAGGTATCGAGTCAGTCTGATTCCGTATGATGTGTCACACAGGAGGGCGGCCTTGAGAAGAGGAAGTATCACGATCTATCTAAGTCTCACGCTGTTTGTGATGATCGCCCTGATCACGGGAAGCATCACATCTGCTAAGATGCAGGCGGGAAGGATGGAGACAGCCAACAGCACGGATCAGGCTCTCTATTCCCTTTTTGCCCGGTATGACAGAGATCTCTATGAGGAGTTCGGTCTGTTTTTTCTAAGCGCACAGAACGGAAGCGGAATGGATATGGGAATGGTCTGTGATGCTGTCACGGATGCTATGTCATATATTCTGGAACCGAATAAGGGCAGAGAGCTGCTCGGGGGCAGGAATCTGCTGGATCTGGAGCTGTCTGAGAAGGCAGTGACAGGCTGTGTGCTGGCGACGGATGCGGACGGAGAGATCTTTGCGGAACAGGCCGTGGACTATATGAAGGATACTCTGGGTGTACAGGGAATCGCCCTCCTGCGGGAGAGAGTGGAAAATCATGCGGATACGACAAAGGAGCAGGATCGAGACGGAAGAGCCCTGGAACAGGATGTTTCGCAGACCTCCTATCAGGATCTTCAGGAGAGATCGGCTGAGGCAGGAACTGCCGCGGCTGAGGAGGGGACAGAGCTCCCGGAGACAGATGAGGAGGATCGGGAAGCGGCGGGAATTCTGGATACGGCAGCGAATATTCAGAAAATGTCCCTGCTCGATCTGGTTGTTTCCGATCCCGGCGGGATATCATCCAATGCCATAGACAGAAGCACAGTCTTAAGCAGCCGGTCAAAGGAATCAGGCTTCGGTGTCATTGATTCCGTGAGTACGGGAGGCATCGACAGCTTCCTCTTTCAGGAATATCTGATTCAGACATTCTCCTCATGGAGAAATCCGATGCAGGATGCGGCACTCGCCTATCAGATGGAGTACATCATCTGCGGAAGAAGCAGCGACAGAGAAAATCTGGAAGCTGTGGTGAACAGATTGTTTGCGATCCGCATGGCTGCCGATCTTCTCGCAATTTATGAGGATGCTTCACTGAACGGTGAGCTGACTGCGATCGCCGCCTCCGCAGCAGCCGCACTCCTGATTCCGGAGGCGGCCGCCCTTGTGAAGCTGGTGCTGGCCGCCGGCTGGGCGTTCTGCGAGGCGGCGATGGATGTGAGGTCGCTTTTAGCTGGGAAAAGGATCGCACTTGTGAAAAGCTATGCGGTCTGGCAGGTGCATCTGAGGGATATTCCGAGACTGATCAGCAATCCGGACAGCCTGATGACGAACGTTTCGGGCGGCATGTCCTACGAGGATTACCTGCGTGTTCTTATGCTTCTGTCCGATCAGAAGACAAAACAGCTGCGTGCAATGGATATGGTTGAGTATACGATCCGGGCGCTTGGAAGACCGGAGTTTCGTCTTGATAATTGTATTTGTGCACTCAGCATGGAGCTGCGGGTCACTTCCGAACACCGCCGGACCTTTACGACAGAGCAGACGATCGATTACCGAAGTCTGTAAAAGCAGAGCGCACGGTCGCAGGAGAGCTGCCTGATATGAAAACAGAAACGGGTTTTGGCGCATCGGGAAGAGGGGAGGCGTTGTGCGGTGAAAAGAAAAGAACAGCAGACTCAGGCAGATCCGAACCGCAGTCTTCGCCGTGCATCCCTCACCGTGGAGTGTGCTGCGATCCTTACTCTCTTCCTGCTGCTCTGTCTGGCGCTGATCTCCTTCATGGATGCGATTCGGCTGCAGACAGAGAAAAACATGGAGCTGTCTAATCAGGCAAGAAGACTTGCTGCCTATGCCGGTCTTGCGGGAGATGCGGCAGAAGGGATTTGGATCGACCTCGGGAGCACGGAGCGGTTTTCCTGTGCTCTGGGTCTGCTCCCGATCCCGGATCTCAAGGTGGCGGTCCGTGCCCGTGTTTATCCATGGATCGGAGGAAATCTTGCGGAGGAAGGCGGAGGCGCCGGAGAGCGTGGGAGCAGTCAGATGGTCTATGTGACAGATCACGAAAGTGTCTACCACACCCATGCGGACTGTACTCATCTTGATCTGACGATTCGTACATCGACAACATCGGAGGTCCGTTCTTTGCGGAATGATTACGGAGAACGATACCGACCGTGTGACGGCTTCCCTGCGGGATACACCGGAACGGTTTATCTTTCCGCAAAGGGAAACTGCTATTATCCCTCATCGGATTGGGGAGGCATCACAAGGAGTGTAAGAATGGTGGAGATGGACAGCGTATACTCGCTTCCCGAGTGCAGCCGGTGCAGTGCAAGAAATGCAGATGAGACAGGCAGCGGCGAGACTGTTCATACGGGAGATGCGGCATGACGGGGCGGATGGAAGTGATTGCAGGGATTCTCGGTACGCTGTTTCTCCTGATCGGAAGCATCATGGACATAAGAAGACGTGAGATCTCTCTTATGCTTGCAGTTGTGTTTGCGGGAATCGGAATAGCGGTCTCTTTCATTTTAGAGGAAAAGTCGTGGCTGACAGTTCTGACGGCTATGCTGCCCGGAGCGGTTCTGACAGTATTTGCGGCGCTCACGCGGGGGCGTATGGGAATCGGTGACGGGATCGCGATATTGGTGATGGGCTGTTTTTTCATTTTCGAGGATCTTCTGATCATGCTTATGCTGGCATTCGGAGCGGCTTCTGTCTGGAGTGCGGGGATGCTAATTCGGGGAAAAAGACGAACAGATTCCTTTCCCTTTCTGCCGTTTCTTCTCAGCGGAGAGATCCTGTTTTGGATATTGCAGGTGTTAGCCGCACCGGGAAGATGACATACAGCTGATTAGTGGTGGGAAATCAGGAAAGACGGCATACAGCTGATTGGTGGTGGGAAATCCGGGAAGACGGCATACAGCTGATCGGTGATCGGAAATCCGGGAAACCGGCATACAGCTGAGCGGTAATTGGGAATCTGAGAAAGCAGGGCAGCGAAAAAAAAGGAGGCGATCGGATGAATAATAGAAAAACTGCGGAAAAGAGATATCTTCGCGCCTCTCTGACTGTAGAAGCTGCCATGCTGATGCCGATTCTGTTTTTTGTTGTGTTCTCCTGTGTCTATCTGAATTTTCATGTGCACAACCGGGCAAATTTAATTGCATCTGCGGCTGAACAGGCAATCAGCGGACATGAACAAAACGGGACCGTACTTTTCGGGAGCGTGCAGCCCGAAGCGGAGAGAGCCGAATCGGAGGATGCGCGCACAGTCGGATATGCAGCCGTATCACCTGTTTATATCGGAAGCGGGTGGAGCATTCGGACGGAGCAGACCTGCAGGCTTTATCACCCCGTAAAAATGCTGAGGGCAGAGAGAGCATTGAAGGAGCTGGGAGATGAGTGAAGAGAAGAAGACAGGAAAGAAATCTGTGAATAAGCATGTAAATTCTAAAATCGCATCATCCTATCGGCGGATCGGTGAGAAACAGTACCTGGTTTTTTCCGGTTCTGCCTGCGAGGTAGGGAAAACCTACCAGATGGCAATGGCTGGAATGAATTCGATGGAGGGCATTCTGCCGGCGGATTATGAGTATCTGGATGATCAGATTCGGGAAAATATTGATATTACGGAGCTGACGCCGATCACGGAGCTTGCGGGAAAGCTGAAAAAGCGGCATGCCGAAATCATTTATCGGGAAATTTTAAAGGCGATGGAACAGACTGAGGAATTTCTGCTGAATGCAGAGCATCTGCTGATCGAGCCGCAGTATCTCTACTGGGATACGGAAACAGAGCGGACAGGGATCTGCTTTGTTCCTTTTTACGAGTGCAGTCTGAAGACGGGACTGGAGAGAGTGACCGACTGGCTGCTTGCGGGGATGGCAAAGGAGGATCAGGAGGGGATCTTGATGCTCTGCAGGATCCGTCATACCCTGGATGCGCCGCAGCTGCATGGAGAGGAGATCAGAAGGATCATTTTCGGAGATACGGAGGTTCCCGTCGCAGAGGAGAGCATCTGCGATGATGACAGTCTGTTTCAGGATGAGCTTTGGGATGAAAATGCCGGGAGAGAGATCCGTGTGAAGGGACTGCCGGACCGGAATGTGAGAATCGTTGTGCTCGGCGGTCTGCTTGTGTCCGCCTGTGTGTATCTGCTGCTGCACAGCGAGAGGCTGGATCCCGTATACAGGATCCTCTTCCTGGCTCTTCTCGGAAGCTCCTTTGCGGGGCTCCTTATCTACGGATTCCTGAAGCGGAGAAGGGATAAGAAAAATAAGGAGAGGGACAAGGACGTTTCCGTGATCCGGGAAAGTCGGGATCCGACCGGGACGGATCCGCTCGAATCCTTCGATATCAGCTTTACGGCGGACGGGACGCATACGGATAAGACACATTCGGATAAGGCGTATGCGAATAAGGCGT
>JAUNAN010000038.1 GCA_030527595.1 Lachnospiraceae bacterium
CTGCTGTGTTTTTATTTCTTTGGAAATATAGCAAAAAAATCCGGTGAAATATTGAAGGAAGTGCACAAAAATCCTTTTAATATGGGATTTTTGCTATGCAAGATGACTGCGGAATGATTGACGGAAGGAACCTGTCATGTTACGATATTTGCGGTAACGATTTCATATTGTAAAGGAACGGAAATGAATGAATATCAGTGATATTGCTGAGATGGCCGGTGTATCACGGGCAGCCGTTTCCCGCTACCTGAATCATGGGTATATCAGTGCGGAAAAGAGCGAGCGTATTAAGAAGGTAATTGAAGAGACGGGATATAAGCCTTCGATCATGGCTCAGACACTCAGAACAAAAAAGACAAGGCTGATCGGTGTGATCCTACCGCGTATTAACTCGGATACGATCTCCAGCGTTGTGGCGGGGATCGGAAATATCCTGTGTGATGCCGGATACGAGATGATCCTGGCGACCACGATGAACCGCCCGGATAAGGAGCTCGATTATCTGAGGATTTTTTCGGAAAACCGTGTCGACGGCGTGATCTTTCTGGCAACTGTTTTTACCAGAGAGCATAAGAAGCTTCTGAAGCATTATCCGATACCGATCGTCATAGTCGGTCAGAGGCTTGATGGTGTTTCCTGTATCTACCATGACGACTACCATGCGGGGCAGGAACTTGCAAGGTTGATGGAAAAGAAAGGCAGGAAGAAAATCTGCTATATCGGGGTCATCCGGGAGGATGCGGCCGTCGGAAGAGACAGGGCGGACGGTGTGAGGAGTATTCTGGATGAGAAACTGGTTCCGGAACTGCGCGCCACGGCTGATTTTTCGATTAAGGCCGGCTATGAAAAAATGAAAGAACTGATCAGAAGATCCCCGGAGATCGACGGCGTGATCTGTGCGACAGACAGCATTGCGGTCGGAGCTATGAAGTATCTGAAGGAACAGGGAATTTCGGTTCCGGAGCAGATCTCTGTCTGCGGCTTCGGTGACAACAAAATCTCCGCAGAGACAACACCTGCCCTCACGACCGTGCATTTTTACTATCAGGAAAGCGGTGAAAAGGCGGCGAGAAAGATTCTGGAGATGCTTTCCTCAAAGAGCAATACCGAGGAACAGACAAAACTGGGATATGAACTGATCGCAAGAGAATCCGTATCGGATAATCATAAATAATATTTCACAGGGAAGGAGACACCATGATTGACTGGGGGGCAATGAAGCCGGAATTTCGAAAGAGGCTGGAAAAGAACTATGATGAACTGAAGTGGCTGTACTGCGAAATCTATCACAATGACATGCAGGCATTTACGTACTTCATTTCTATGCTGGAGCAGTATTATGAGGAGCGTTCCGAAGTGCTCAAGGAATGGGATGAAGCACGGGAGATGGTGCCGGACTGGTATAAGGGCAATGAAATGCTCGGAATGCTGATGTACACAAACTGCTTTGCCGGCAATCTGCAGGGTGTGGAGAAGCATCTGGACTATGTGAAGGAATGCGGTGTGAATTATGTGCATCTGATGCCGCTTCTGGAAAGCCCGCCTGATCGCAGCGACGGAGGCTATGCGGTATCCGATTTCAGAAAGGTTCAGCCGAACCTGGGAACGATGGAGGATCTGGCGCATCTGTCAGATCAGTGCCACAACAAAGGAATCAGCGTCTGCCTTGACTTCGTAATGAATCACACAAGTGAGGACCATGAATGGGCAAAGCGCGCACGCGCGGGAGAGAAGGAATATCAGGACCGCTATTTCTTCTATGATAACTGGGATATTCCGAATCAGTTTGAAAAAACCGTTCCGCAGGTATTCCCGCAGACGGCACCGGGCAATTTCAGCTGGTGCGATGAGGTACAGAAGGTCGTTATGACTACCTTCTATCCTTACCAGTGGGATCTGAATTATGCGAATCCGACAGTGTTCAACGACATGACCGCAAACATGCTGAACCTGTGCAATCACGGCGTGGATATCATTCGTCTGGACGCCACTCCGTATATCTGGAAGGAGCTGGGAACATCCTGCCGCAATCTGCCGCAGGTTCACGCTCTGGTCCGCATTATGCATATCGCTGCAGATATTGTCTGCCCGGGCACTCTGCTTCTGGGAGAGGTCGTCATGGAGCCGTCCAAGGTCGTGCCGTATTTCGGATCAGTGGACAAGCCGGAATGCCATATGCTGTACAATGTCACCACGATGGCAAGCACCTGGCATACAGTTGCCACTCACGATGTGAGACTGCTTCGCCATCAGATGGAAACAGTGTTCGCACTTCCGAAGCAGTATACCTTCCTGAATTATCTGAGATGCCACGATGACATCGGCTGGGGACTGGATTATCCGTTCCTGAGACAGTTCGGCATGGAGGAAGTCGCACACAAGAAATTCCTGAATGACTGCCTCGGCGGCAAGATCTATGGCTGCGACGGCCGCGGTGAGCTTTATAATGATGATCCGCGTCTCGGTGATGCAAGACTGTGCGGAACAACTGCTTCTCTGTGCGGTATCGAGGCAGCTGAGTTTGAGGAAAATGAAGAAAAGCTGAAGCGCAACATCCGTCTGGATCTGATGCTGCATGCCTTCCTGTTCACACAGAGCGGTATTCCGGTGATCTACAGCGGCGATGAGATCGGCCAGCTGAATGATTACACCTATCACGAGAATCCGCTGAAGTATGATGACAGCAGATACCTGCACAGAGGCGATCTGAACTGGGATGAGGTAGAGCTTCGTAAGGATCCGGATACACGTCAGGGCGAGATCTTTAACGGACTGCGCAAGCTGGAAAAGATTCGTGCTTCTCATCCGGTATTTGAGAGTGCCGCGGACACCTGGATCGTGGAACCCTATAATGATCACATTCTGGGCATCGGCCGCTATTACGAGGGGCAGAAGCTCATTGCACTGTTTAATTTCAGCTCTTATGATGAAACCGCATGGATCGATGAGCAGGAGACATATGTAGACCTGATGACCGGCAAAGAGCGGCCGGCAAAGGCGGTCGGTATTCCTGCCTATGATTTTGCATGGCTGTTGACGACATATTGAGGCAGAGGTTGTTATGGGGAAAAAACTGATATTTCTTGATATTGACGGTACACTGACGGAGCCGGGAGCAAATATTCCCCCCCAGAGCGCAATTGAAGCGATACGTAAAGCACAGGCAGCGGGAAATCTGGTGTTTTTGTGCACCGGCCGCAATTATGCCATGCTGAAGCCGCTTCTGCGGTATGAATTCGACGGCATGGTTGCCGGCGCAGGCGGATATGTGACCTGCGGAGATGAGGTTCTCTTCGACTGCCCGATGGAGGATGAGCAGACGCAGACGGCACTTGAGGCTCTGCATAAGAACGGTGTCTTCTGCACGCTTGAGACGAAAGAGGTGACTTACGGAGATGAAAATCTCGGTGATTTTCTTTCCGGACAGGCCGAGGGAAACAGTGAGATCGAGAGATGGAGAAAGGCCCTATCCTCGGAGCTGAATATTCATCCTATGAGTGAATATGACGGTGCGCCTGCATATAAGATCGTGATCATGTGCCTTCGCATGGAACAGCTGGATGAGGCGAGAGCACTTCTGGAGAAGGATTTTAACTTTGTTCTTCAGGACATTCCCGCACACGGCTGTATCAACGGCGAGCTGATCAACCGCAAATATGATAAGGGCAGGGGCGTACAGCGCGTGGCGGAATACCTCGGTGTTCCGCTCTCCGATACATACGGCTTCGGTGACAGCATGAATGATCTTGAGATGATCAGGACGGTCGGAACCAGCGTGTGCATGGCAAACGGCTCTGAGTCATTAAAGAAGGAAAGCGACCTGATCTGCCCGGCGGTTTCGGAGGACGGCCTTTATCAGGCATTTGAACAGCTGGGACTGTTCTGAGAGAACAGCGGAGTGACGTCAGCTCGGGACGGTGCCCTTACGGAACGTTCTGAAAGAGCGGCGGCGCACATGAATTTCGTGTTGTAAGCGATGAAAAGAACGATATGAAACTGATTTCATATCGTTCTTTTTGCTGTTTTTTTATTTTTCTTAAAATAAAGAAAAATTGCACAAAAAACCAACGCATTATTCTAACAATGTGAACTGTTTACAAAATGCATTTCTAAAATTAAAATAAACTTATGTGAAAACGGTTGCAAAAAAAGCAACTGTAATCTGTGGGAACAGGGGGGTCACCGTAAGGCGGCGTCTGCGTTTTTCTTTACTACGGAAGGGAGAAAGAGTAGGAATGGCACTTGATTATCGTAAGTGTGCACAGGAAATCGTCGATCACATCGGCGGTCGTGAGAATGTCGCTCAGGCAGCTCACTGTGCGACGAGACTTCGTCTTGTCATCAAGGACAACAGCAAAGTGGATAAGGACTATCTGGACAACATCGATGGTGTAAAGGGTATGTTCGAGTCCAATGGTCAGCTTCAGCTGATTATCGGTACAGGAACCGTCAATAAGGTTTATGATGAATTCCTGGATATCACGGGAATGACAGCAGCTACAAAGGATGATGTTAAGGCAGCTGCAGCTGCTAAACAGCCGCTGTGGAAGAGACTGCTGAAGCCGATCGGTGACGTATTTGTTCCGATCCTGCCGGCAATCGTTGCTTCCGGTCTTATGATGGGTCTTGTCGAGGCTCTTGGTAAAGCGATCCCGACATTCGCCTCTACTGACTGGTATGCGTTCATGGATATGGTAGCAAATACAGCATTTGCTTACCTGCCTGTTATCGTTGCAATTTCCGCAGCACGCGTATTCGGCGGAAATATTTTCCTTGGCGCGGTTATCGGTCTTCTGATGATCCATTCCGCACTGACCAACGGCTGGAGTGCGGCAGACGGTTATAATGTCTGGTATCTGTTTGGTCACCTGAAGATCACGGATAATTACACACTGCTGCAGATCAACCAGTTAGGTTATCAGGGACACGTCATCCCGGTCATGCTGGCGGTTCTGTTTATGAGTAAGCTGGAAGGCTGGCTGCATAAGCATGTTCCGGAAATGATCGATCTCTTCGTTACACCGCTTACTACTGTATTCGTTACAGCTATTGTTACATTCACAATTATCGGACCGATCTTCTCCAGTCTGGAGACTATGGTTCTTGCAGGTGCACAGGTCCTGGTTACAAACCCGATCGGATCCTGCATCATGGGCGCTATCTATCCGGTAACCGTTGTTATGGGTCTTCACCATATGTACAACGTTATCGAGGCCGGTATGCTTGCAGCAGGCGGTCTGAACACCTGGATGCCGATCGCATCCGCTGCAAACTTCGCACAGTTCGGTGCCTGCCTTGCAGTTGCACTTAAGGCAAGAAATCAGAAGACAAAGGCAGTTGCTCTTCCGTCTTCTCTGTCTGCAGCACTTGGTATTACAGAGCCGGCTATCTTCGGTGTCAACCTTCGTTTCTATAAGCCGTTCGTAGCTGGTATGATCGGCGGCGCTGTAGGCGCACTTGTAGCTGCATTCCTCGGCATCGGCGCTTCCGCATACGGCGTAACCGGTATCCCGGGCTACCTGACAATCGAGCAGCCGGTACAGTACACGATCGTTCTTGCAATCTCCGCAGGTATTGCATTTATTGTTACCAATGCAATCTGGAAGGAAGAGGAGAAGGCTGCTAAGAAGGCTGCTGCTCCTGATGTAGAAAAAGCACCGGAAAACACTGTTTTCAGCGCTGCCGGCGTTGAAGTAAAGGCTCCGGTTGCCGGAACAGTTGTCGGCCGTGATCAGATTCCGGATGATACGTTTGCTTCCGGTGTTCTCGGTGATGGCGTAGGAATCAACCCGACTGCTGAGACAGTATTTGCTCCGTTTGACGGCACGATCTCCACAGTTGCAGAGTCCAAGCATGCAGTAGGTATCACAGGACCGGCTGATATGGAGCTTCTGATCCACGTTGGTGTAGATACAGTTGCCATGAACGGTGAAGGCTTTGAGGTATTTGTAGCGGAAGGTGATTCCGTTAAGGCAGGACAGCCGCTGCTTCACTTCAGCAAGGCTGCTATTGCAAAGGCAAATCATCCGGATATCGTCGTAACTCTTCTTACAAACGCAGAAGACTTTGATGATTTCGCAATCAAATAAATAACAGTAACAACGATTACGCAATCCCGACACTGCCCACGAGGCTGCGCCGGGATTGTGCGCTATAACGGCGAAAAAGATCAGGGACTGATCAAAGGCAGCTGCATAAAAAATGCAGCGAAGAGGAGATAACCATGAAGAAAGTGGATTATAAGGTTACGGATCCGAAGGGCATGCATGCTCGTCCGGCGGGGATCATCAGCAGTACGGCAAAGCAGTTTGCAAGTGTGATTCGGGTTGCCTGCGGGAGTGAAGAGGCAGATATGAAGAAGCTTCTTCCTCTTATGGGACTTACTGTGCGGCAGAATGATGTTCTGCATATTACGATCGAAGGGGCTGATGAGGCGGAAGCTGCAGCTGCAGTCGAAGCTTCGTTAAAGGAATGCTTTTGATCAAGGCGTGAATATTACGGGGAAAAGAGGATGACTTTTCGTTATCCTGCATCCCGAAACAGAAATCAGTTGCGGAAGAATAGTCATTCTGTTATGATATTCACAT
This sequence comes from Lachnospiraceae bacterium, assembly GCA_030527595.1. Lineage (GTDB taxonomy): Bacteria > Bacillota > Clostridia > Lachnospirales > Lachnospiraceae > Chordicoccus. Next base: position 6,588 of record JAUNAN010000038.1, read on the forward strand.
AACTGAGCTTCATTTTTTGTGCATAATCGCCTGCATAGGACAGGCGGAACTGTAGTGCTCGTTTTCATGAAGGAGAAGAACATGGAAGTTTATCAGGGAAAAGCGTCATTTAAAGGAGTTGCAATCGGAAGAATTGCCGAGATGAAGAAGGCATCCACAGTTGTTCGCAGAATGCATGTGGACGATGTAGATGCTGAGTTCCAGCGCTATCTTGCAGCGAAGGAACAGGCACAGGCTGAAATCATGGAGCTTCATGACAAGGCGCTGAAGGAAGTCGGAGAGGCACAGGCTGAAATTTTTGAAGTTCATGCGATGTTCCTGGATGATTTCGATGATTCTGTAGAAAATATCATACGTGAGCAGAGCGTAAATGCCGAGTATGCCGTGGCAACAACGGGCGATAATACGGCAGCAATGCTCGCAGCTATGGATGATAATCCTTATATGCAGGCTCGTACCACTGATGTAAAGGACGTAGCAGACCGCGTGATCCGTGATATGAACGGCGGATCCGGTGACGGCAACGTCTTTACAGAGCCGGTGCTCTTGATTTCCGATGATCTTGCACCGTCAGAAACCGTTCAGCTGGATAAGAGCAAGGTTCTTGCATTTGTCACAAGAGGCGGTTCCACGAACTCCCATACAGCAATTCTTGCCAGAACTATGAATATTCCGGCACTTTGCCAGGTTCCGATTCCGAAGGAAGCTGACGGCAAGATGGGAATCGTTGACGGCTTTACCGGCTCCATTTATGTAGATCCGGATGCGGATATTCTTGAGAAGTATCAGCAGATGGCAGAAGAGGAGGCAGAGAAGCAGAGACTTCTGATCCAGCTGAAGGGTAAGGATACGGTTACCAAGTCCGGAAAAGCAATCAAGCTTTATGCAAATATCGGCGGCATCGGAGATCTGAATTTCGTACTCGAGAATGACGCTGCCGGCATTGGTCTGTTCCGTTCGGAATTCCTGTATCTGCAGAGCGAGGATTATCCGACAGAAGAAGAGCAGTTTAAGGCATACAGAACAGTTGCGGAAATGATGGCAGGCAAGGAAGTAGTCATCCGTACACTGGATATCGGTGCAGATAAGCAGATCGACTATTTCAATCTGGAAAAGGAAGAGAACCCGGCACTGGGCTTCCGTGCGATCCGTATCTGCCTGACAAACGAGGAAATTTTCAAGACACAGCTTCGCGCTCTGTATCGCGCATCCGCATACGGCAATATCTGCATTATGCTTCCGATGATCACTTCTGTATGGGAAGTTGAAAAGGCTAAGTCCATTATGGAGGAGGTCAAGGATGATCTGAGAATTCATAAGGTTCCGTTTAAGGATGTTCCGATCGGCGTGATGATCGAGACTCCTGCAGCGGTTCTTATCGCAGATGATCTTGCCGAGCTGGTAGACTTCTTCAGTATCGGAACAAACGATCTGACGCAGTATACACTGGCAATTGACCGTCAGAACCAGAAGCTGGAAAGATTCTTCAATGCGCATCATCCGGCAGTACTGAAGGCAATTCAGATGACGATCGATGCCGGCCACAGACATAATACCTGGGTAGGTATCTGCGGCGAACTTGGTGCAGACCCGACCCTGACAGAGACCTTTGTCAGAATGGGTATCGATGAGCTGTCTATGAGCCCGTCCTCTATTCTTCCGGTGAGAAAGATTATCAGAGATATGGACTAAAAGCTTTACAATTGTAAAGATTTATGTTAGTTTAATCAGCGTAACTGAAATTATGAACTGCCGTGTACATAGTACATGGCAGTTCGTTTGTTGAAGAAACATGATAGAGCTGAGAGTATCGAGCAGGCGCATGCCTGCTCGATTGTAGGTTAAGGACAAATTAAAGTATGAGCATATTTGCAGATGTTTTATTAGACGCGCTGATAGACTGTGTGAAGGAGCTGCCGTTCCTCTTTGCGGCATTCCTGTTTATGGAGGCTGTTGAGCACCATGCTTCTGAAAAAATGAATTATGCACTTTCCCATGCCGGTCCCTTTGGTCCGCTTGTAGGTGCTGTTCTCGGATGTGTGCCGCAGTGCGGCTTTTCTATTATGGCATCGGATTTTTATTCCGGAGGCGTGATAACTCTGGGAACACTGATAGCAGTCTTCCTGTCGACGTCCGATGAGGCGCTTGCGATTCTTTTATCGGATATGGGAAATCCGGAAGCCATCGGACAGCTCCTTGTGACAAAGGTGATCATAGCTGTTTTCTGGGGCTATCTGATCATGTGTGTACAGCACGTGCTCCGAAAGAGAGGCATGCATCCCGGGGCGATTCAAAAAATCACGGGAAAGAAAAAAGAAATTCATGATCTCTGCGAGGAATGCGGATGCGAGGAGGAAGAACACGGGATTCTGAGGTCCGCTGTGCGTCATACGATAGAGGTGCTGGTATTTTTGTTCATCTTTACCTTTGCTTTGAATCTGCTGATTGAAGCAGTCGGCATGGAGAGGGTGTCAGAGATCATGCTGCAGGATTCTCTTATTCAGCCCGTCCTTGCCGCACTGATCGGTCTTATCCCGAACTGCGCCGCTTCCGTCATGCTGACTCAGATGTATCTGGACGGTGTGATCAGCTTTGCTTCCGCAATCGCCGGTCTTTCCACCGGTGCGGGACTGGGACTGGCGGTACTGTTTCGTATGAATAAGAATCGAAATGAAAACATTGCAATTACAGTATTTCTCTTTGCAATTGCTGCTGTCACGGGACTTTTCCTGCAGGCGATCCTTCTATGATTTAATTTTATAATTTAGGGAAAACAAAATTCTGCTTGTAATTTTCTCCTATTACCCCTATAATCATACTTATTAAATAGGAATAAGGGTAAACATATTTTATGATTTAAAGATAGGAGGCTTTATTATGAAGATTTCTACGAAAGGACGTTATGCCCTTCGTATAATGCTGGACCTGGCACTTCATGATTCCGGAGAACTGGTTCCGCTCAAGGAGATCGCAAAGAGACAGGGCATTACCTTAAAGTATATGGAACAGATCATTTCTCCGCTTTCAAAGTCCGGCTTTGTTCAGAGCTCCCGCGGCTCCAACGGCGGATACAGAATTGCAAGGAGACCGTCTGACTTGACGGCAGGAGATATTCTTCGCGCACTCGAGGGTCCGCTGGCTCCGACCGCCTGTCTGCAGAATGACGGGTATGTGGACTGCGACAGAGCGGAAATCTGTGAGACACTCGATTTCTGGAAGGGCTTCAACAAAGTTGTGAATGACTATGTAGACAGCGTCACTCTGGAGGATCTCGTCAATCACTCCCTCGCCATGCAGGACGACTACGTGATATAACAATGAGCCGAGCACCTGCGCGTAAGCGCAGGTCAAAAACAATAACGGGCCGCGACAAGCTTGCTTGTCAGCGGTCCGTTATTGTTTTTGACCTGTCACGTATACGTGCGCAGGTATTCGGCGAATGTCGCAGCGAAGAGGCTGTGCCTCGAGCTGAGCTTGCTTGTCAGCGGTCCGTTATTGCTTTTAACCTGTCACGTAAACGAGCAAACGCTTCGCTTTTTGCTCGTTATAAAAGCGGCACTTCGTGCCTTGCACGGTACCGTGCGAAAGCTGTCATCATCGCCAAAAGACAATGATGACAGCTTTCACTTTTATATCCTACTAAAAATACAGGAAAATAAAAAATACTATTGACAATTATGTTCCATTTGATATAATTCATATAAATCAAGTAGGAAACACGGGTTATAAGCGATCCGCGTAAATAAGATACAACAGAGGAGGGTATTTGCTATGGCTAAGGTTTATCAGAGCGCGATTGAGTTGATTGGCGGAACACCGCTTGTTGAGTTTACAAACATCGAGAAGGAGCTTGGACTGAAGGCTCACATCCTCGGCAAGCTGGAATATTTCAATCCGGCAGGCTCCGTTAAGGATAGAATTGCAAAGAAGATGATTGAAACTGCTGAGGCAGAGGGAAAGCTGAAGGAAGGCTCTACTATCATCGAACCGACATCCGGCAATACGGGAATCGGTCTTGCTTCCATCGCAGCTTCCAAGGGCTATAAGGTAATCCTGACAATGCCGGAGACGATGTCTGTTGAGCGCAGAAATATTCTGAAGGCATATGGCGCTGAGATTGTTCTGACTGACGGATCTAAGGGAATGAAGGGCGCAATTGCAAAGGCACAGGAACTGGCAGGATCAATTGAGAACAGCTTTATCCCGGCTCAGTTCGATAACAAGGCAAATCCGCAGGCTCACTATGAGACGACAGGACCGGAAATCTGGGCAGATACAGACGGACAGGTCGATTACTTTATCGCAGGCGTCGGCACAGGCGGAACACTGACCGGTACAGGCAAGTATCTGAAAGAGAAGAAGAGCGATGTTAAGGTGATCGCTGTTGAGCCGCAGGGCTCTCCGGTTCTCTCCGAGGGTCATGGCGGACCGCACAAGATCCAGGGTATCGGAGCCGGCTTTGTACCGACAGTCCTTGATACACAGATCTATGATGAGATCCTTCCGATCTCCAACGAGGATTCCTTTGAGAAGTCAAAGCTGATTGCACATAAGGAAGGTATTCTGGTCGGAATCTCTGCAGGTGCTGCTCTGACAGCTGCAATTGAAATTGCAAAGCGTCCGGAAGCAGAGGGAAAGACGATCGTGTTTGTACTTCCCGATTCTGGCGATCGCTATTACTCCACACCGCTTTTCCAGGAAGCTTAATTTCCCGGCTGTGTGACTGAAAATCAATCTGTTCTCTGCGGTTCATTCGTGAACTGCAGAGAACAGAATAAAAAATACGAAAAGTGCTTGACAAAGAATACCTTATAAGATAATATATATTTTGCTGTTGAACAAGACAGCTCAATCATAAATATGTGAGTGTAGCTCAGCTGGATAGAGCGTCTGGCTACGGACCAGAAGGTCGCGTGTTCGAATCATGTCACTCACGTAGAAAAAGGATCAGGGAAACCTGGTCCTTTTTTGTGTGATAAGACGGCAGGCAGAAGCCGTGCTTGCACGAGCTTCTATCTGCCGGCCAACAGACATCGAGCTGTAAAGCGAGATGCCTGTGTGTCTCAAGGGAGCGGCGTGTGCAAAATAAACTGCACATCCGATTTCCATCTGTTATACTTAACTTATCTGTGAATCACACAGGGTGTTATCATTTTCAGGAAAGTAAAGAGAAGATAGATATGACAAGAGATGAATTTTTGCGAGCGCTGTCCGCGAAGCTGAGCCGTGAGATGTCACAGGCGGAAATTGCAGGGCAGATCAGCTATTATCAGGGATATATCGATGCCGAGATTGCAAAGGGCAATGCGGAGGAGGCGGTTGTGGATTCTCTGGGGGATCCCGCACTGATTGCGAAGACCCTGCTGAATGCCCCAAGGAATCCCTATGCTGCGGGCAGCATGGCAGACTCCTATGAAGAGGGGGTTTATCAGGCTCAGAACAGCCGGGAATTTGAGGAGTTTGAGGAGGAAAGCAGTACTTTTTCCGAAAAAGAGAATCCTTTTGAGGATTTCCGGGAGGTTGACGAGGATCGCAGTGATGCAGAAGAACAGGTGACGGGACAGCCGGAAAAAGCAGGCGGTATGCTTCGCGACAGAGAGACCGGAGGCATCAACTGGAATGCGATCGGTGCGATTGCACTGATCGTACTGGTGGCCGTCCTGCTGATCGTGCTTTTTGTACATGCGGTTGCATTTTTCCTGCCGGTGATCCTGGTTGTGGCAGGCATTACACTTATTATGTCACTCTTTAGAAGGGGACGGTGAATCCCGAAGCAAAGGAAAGGGGAACGAAGATGATGACGATTGAGCAGAAATATCTGAATACCTTATCAGAGCTGTATCCGACGATTGCCAGAGCATCAACGGAGATCATTAATCTTTCGTCTATTCTGAATCTGCCCAAGGGGACAGAACACTTTGTGACGGATATACACGGAGAATATGAGGCGTTTTCCCATGTGCTGAAGAACGGATCCGGAGCGGTAAAAAAGAAGATCAATGAGGTGTTCAGCCGTACCTTGTCCGACGAGGATATCAGGGAGCTGTGCACACTTGTCTATTATCCGAGAGAAAAAATCGAGCTGGTCATGCAGTCCAGGACGCAGGAGCAGATGGACAACTGGTATAAGATCATGCTGTATCGTCTGATCGATATCTGCAAATATGTGGCGAGCAAATATACCCGCACAAAGGTCAGAAATTCCCTGCCGGCGGATTTTGCCTTTGTGATCGAGGAGCTGATCACGGAACGCGCGGACATTGCGGATAAGGAAGCGTATTACGAGGAGATCATTAATACGATCATCCGTATCCGCAGTGCGGATGCTTTGATCATTGCGATGGCAGAGCTGATTCCGAAGCTGGTGGTAGATCATCTTCATGTCCTCGGGGATATTTACGATCGAGGAAGCGGCGCCGACGATATCATGGACAAGCTGATGGACTACCACAGTCTCGATATTCAGTGGGGTAATCATGATATTGTCTGGATGGGGGCTGCGGCAGGACAGCTCTGCTGTATTGCCAATGTCATCCGTGTCTGTGCCCGCTACGGAAATATGGATACCCTGGAGGACGGTTACGGCATCAATGTACTTCCGCTGGCCTCCTTTGCACTCAACACGTATAAGGACGATCCCTGCACACGGTTCCGTCTGAAGGGAAAGAGCGAGTATGACGAGGATACGATGCTGGAGATGCGCATCCATAAGGCAATTTCAGTGATCCAGTTTAAGCTGGAGGGGCAGTATGCCGAGAAATATCCCGAGGCAGATATGGGTGACCGCGCCCTTCTGCATAAAATTAATTATGAGGAAGGAACGATCACGATCGACGGCAGTACGTATCCGCTTCTCGATACGAATTTTCCGACGGTCGATCCGGCCGATCCCTACAAGCTTACCGAGGAAGAACAGCAGGTTATGGACCGCCTGAGAAGTGCCTTCCTGGGCTGCGAGAGACTGCAGCGTCATACAAAGTTTCTTCTGCACAAGGGCTCCCTCTACAAGGTTGCGAACGGCAATCTGCTCTATCACGGGTGCATGCCGCTCGATGATGAGGGAAAGTTTAAGGATGTCAATATTTACGGCAGGATCTTCAGGGGCAAGGCCCTGTATGACCGTCTCGATACCTACATTCGCCGCGCATTTTTCTCTACAAATGCAAAACACCGCGAAGAGGGCAGGGACATCCTCTGGTGGGTCTGGAGCAGCAAGAATTCTCCGCTGTTCGGAAAGGATAAGATGGCAACCTTTGAGCGCTATCTCATCGAGGACAAACGCACCCATGAGGAACACAAGAACAGCTACTACGAGCTTCTGGACAACAGGGAGATCGTGGACTCTATTCTCAGGGAGTTCGGTCTTTCAGGAGAGCACTGCCACATCATAAACGGTCATGTGCCGGTCAAAAAGGGACAGAGCCCGATGCGCTGCGGCGGCAAGGTGCTGATCATTGACGGCGGGTTCTCAAAGGCTTATCAGGGAGAGACAGGCATTGCCGGCTATACTCTGATCTTCAACTCCTGGGGGCTGCGTCTGGTTGCCCATGAGCCCTTTACTTCCACTGAGGATGCGATCCTTAAGGGATCGGATATTCACTCGGACCGTGTCATGGTAGAGCAGTTCGCAACGAGGCTGACGATCGGAGACACGGATTCCGGTGCATCTCTGAGAGAGCGCATTGAGGAGCTGGAGGAGCTTCTCGAGGCTTACAGAAGCGGTGCGATCGTGGAAAAATCAAAGTGACCGCCGGTTTTTATTTATTTAGAAAAGGAAACAAAACGCTATGCAGGATGCAAATTCAGTCACAACAGAGCGCCTCTACTACCGGGATGCTTACGCGACCGCCTTTAAAGCTGCGGTTCTTTCATTTGAAAAAAATGAGGTGGTGCTGGATCGGACATTGTTTTTCCCGGAGGAGGGAGGTCAGCATGCGGATCACGGCGTCCTGGGCGGATTCCCCGTCGTAGATGTGCAGATCAGTGAGGGTGAGATCCGGCATATTCTTGATTTGGATCATCCGATCGATCCGGAAAATAAAAACACAGCCGGCGATATCTTTAAGGAAGGAGCGGAGGTGAGCGGCGAGATCGACTGGAAGCGCCGCTTCTCTGCCATGCAGCAGCATTCCGGAGAGCATATTTTCTCGGGGCTGGTGCATCGGATCTACGGATATAAAAATGTGGGCTTTCACCTGAGCGACCGGGAGGTGACGCTGGATTTTGACGGTGCACTGACGATGGAACAGGCTCTGGAAATAGAGGAAGATGCAAATGCTGCGATCGCGGATAATCTGACGACGGAGATCGGCTTCTATGACAGGGCATCCCGGGAAGGAATCGCCTATCGCAGCAAGCTGGATCTGGAGGGGGAGGTGCGTATTGTCACGTTTCCGGGAATTGACAGATGTGCCTGCTGCGCGCCTCACGTAAAGCAGACCGGAGAGATCGGACTTCTGAAGGTTCTGTCTGTTCAGAACTACAAGGGAGGCACCAGAGTCAGCATCCTCTGCGGAATGCGTGCGATGGCTGCTTTCCGGGAAGTTCACGGATGGATGACAGAGACGGCAAACTATCTGACGGCAGCAGCCGCGGAGATCCCGAATCTTGTCAGGAAGATGAAGACGGAAACTCTGCAGCTGAGACAGGAGCTTGCTGCCGCAGATGCAGAGAGACTGACGCTGAAGGCGGAAAAGACTGTCAGGGAAGAAGGCGGCGCAGATCTGTTTCTTTTTGAGGAACGTGCACAGGACAGTGCGGTGCGGAGCGCGATCAACGACCTGACCGCACGGCAGGAGGGCATGATCGGAATATTTACGGGCTCTGACGCCGCAGGCTGGAAATTTGTGATCGGCAGCGGAAAACGGGATACCAGGGATGCCGTAAAAGTGCTGCGGGAAAAGTTCGGCGCCAGAGGCGGAGGAAAACCTGTCATGGTTCAGGGGTCGGTAAACGGAAATCAAAAAGAGATTCTGGAATATTTAAAAAGTTCCTTGCAATCCTGACTAAAGTAAGATATAATCGTTTTTGCGTTTGATACGCAGGCTGCTTTGGCACAGGTGGTAGCGCACATCATTGGTAGTGATGAGGTCCCGGGTCCGAGTCCCGGAAGCAGCTTATATGATAAAGAAGAGGATCGCAGATGCGATCCTCTTTTTGCGTGCTGTTCGATTATTTTAAAAGCATTTGAATATGCATCAAAAAAGGAGGCGGTCTGCCTCCTTTTGTTTTTTATCCCAGCTTTTCGTAGACTTCCTGTCTCTTTTGTGCGAATTCCTCTTCGGTGAGGATGCCCTTGTCTCTCAGATCCTGCAGCTCCTGAAGCACATTCTCGGCCTGTGTACGGGATGCCGGGAGTGACTCGCTGCTGACATTCGCGCGGGATGATTCCCGGGAGAGAGAGCGGCGTCTTTTCGCTGCCTCCGCAAGTGCGCGTTTCTCGATCTTCGCATCCGAATGAGAGCGGATGGAACCGGTGATCAGAGCGATCAGAATGCAGATCACGATAAAACCGGCCAATAAGATCACGGACAGCAGAGCTGCGGCATATCTGTGCTCATAGAACCCGACAATTCCGCAGACGGCAAGGATCAGAACAACTGCAAAGCGGCAAATCCGCCCCAGTCTCTTCAGACCGATACAGCCGATCAAAAAGATGACCGCAAATGCGATCACAAAGGGAAGGTAACTGTCGAGGAGTTCCTGCACGAGAGCCGGAATTTCATCGAGATAAGAAAGAATTTCTGCCATAGTGTCTCCTTCTTTCATTTTTTCTTTTCCTGTCCATGGTAGCACAAGAAGCGTGAGGTGTCAAAATACCTGAGGCAGGGACAGAATAAACGCCTACCATAAAACGGCTTTCTGTGCTAAACTAAAAGCCTGAAAAAACCGGAGGACAACAATATGGAAGAGAATAAAAATCAGGAAGCAGTGGTGTCCCGCAATTTTATAGAAGACATCATTGATAAGGACCTTGCGGAGGGAAAGTATGAAAAGATCTGTACCCGTTTCCCGCCGGAGCCGAACGGCTATCTGCATATCGGTCATGCAAAGTCTATCCTTTTAAATTACGGAATTGCCGAGGAATACGGCGGTCAGTTCAATCTGCGCTTCGATGACACGAACCCGACAAAGGAAAAGACGGAATTTGTGGAATCGATCAAGGCCGATGTTGAGTGGCTTGGTGCCGATTTCGAGGATCGCTGCTTTTTCGCATCCAACTATTTTGATGCACTGTATGAAAAAGCACTTCTGCTCATCCGCAAGGGTCTTGCATATGTCAGCGACTTAAGTGCCGAGCAGATTCGCGAGTACCGCGGAACGCTGACCGAACCGGGTAAAAACGATCCGAACCGCGACAGAAGCATTGAGGAGAATCTCAAGCTGTTCGAGGATATGAAGAACGGTGTCTATGCGGACGGCACTATGGTTCTGCGCGCAAAGATCGATATGGCATCCCCGAATATCAATATGCGCGATCCGATCCTCTATCGCGTGGCGCATCTGACCCATCATAATGTCGGAGACAAGTGGTGCATCTATCCGATGTATGATTTTGCGCATCCGCTGGAGGATGCCATCGAGGGCGTCACACACTCCATCTGCACGCTGGAGTTTGAGGATCACAGACCTCTGTATAACTGGGTCGTTGAAAATACGGATTGGGAGCATCCGCCGAAGCAGATCGAATTTGCAAAGATGTATCTGACCAATGTGGTCACCGGCAAGCGTTATATTAAGCGTCTTGTTGAGGAAAACATCGTTGACGGCTGGGATGATCCGCGCCTTGTCACGATCGCTGCGCTTCGCCGCCGCGGTTTCACACCGGAATCGCTGAAGAATTTTATTGAGCTTGCAGGTGTTTCCAAGGCAAACTCCTCGATCGATTATGCGATGCTGGAGTACTGCATCCGCGAAGATCTGAAAATGAAGAAACCGCGTATGATGGCTGT
>JAUNAN010000039.1:0-2805 GCA_030527595.1 Lachnospiraceae bacterium
CATTCAATGGACAGCCTTTTCTCATCTTTGAGTGAAGGGGTCCTGAACAGTTACGAAAAAATAATAACAATAAGAACGAGAAGTAAGAAGAATTAGAAAGAAGAGAGTAAAGTATGAAAAGACAGATTACAGCACTGCTGTTGGCAGGCACCCTTGCAATCGCTGCGGGACTTTCCGCCTGCGGAAGCGGTGCGGCTTCTACGGAAGGTGCTTCCGGGACGGAGGTTACGAACAGCGGTGCAGCGGAAGATAACGGAGAATTGACCGAGATCGATGTCGTTCTCGACTGGTATCCGAATGCGATACATACCTTTTTATATGAAGCCATCGATAAAGGCTATTTTGCGGAGGAGGGGCTGTCCGTCAATCTCATTTCCCCTGCCGAGAGTGTCGATGCACTGACCTTTGTGGCAACGAAGCGCGCAACGATCGGTCTCACCTATCCGATGGAGGTGATCAATGCCGCGAATACGGATATTTCGGTCCGCGCGATCGGCGCCGTGACACAGAGCATGCTTTCCTGCCTGACAACACTGGGGGACAGCGGCATTACGGCGGATCTGTCTGCGCTGAAAGGAAAGACGATCGGCTACACCGGTACTGCCGGAGATGAGGCGATCATCCGCACGATTGCAAAGAATGCGGGGCTTGCTGAGGATGACTATACGCTGATGAACGTCGGCTTCGATCTGACTACGGCTCTGACAACAGGAAATGCGGTTATGACGGCGGGCATGATGGAAAATGACGAGATCGTCACTATGCGCAATAACGGCTACGACGTGGTCACGTATCCATACAGCGATTACGGTCTTCCGGAAATGTATGACATCGTCATGGTCGCCAATGATGAGGCCTATCAGGCGGATCCGGATTTCTATGCTTCCTTCCTCCGCGCATGCAGCCGCGGCTTTGCGGACATGAAGGCCTCCGAGGAAGAATCCCTCACGATCATCATGAATGAGATGAATACGGACGATAATCCCCTCGACGAGGCTCAGCAGAGAGAGAGCTATGAGATCCTGCTTCCGAAGATGGAGACAGAGGACGCCGCATTTTTGTCTATGACTGAGGAGAGATGGCAGGAAATCATCGACTGGATGAGCGCCTCCGGTCTTCTTGAAAATGAAGTAACAGCAGAAGATGTAATGACGGTGCCTGAATTATGAGGTCATCCCTGCGAACAAGTAAGCGCGGCGGAAAGCCGCCGCTTAGCGAGAGGAGATCCGGCTTTACGCAAATGCGAACACAGCTGCCGGCCCTTCTGTTAAGTGCCGTTCTCCTTTTGATCTGGCAGCTCGGTGCGGCTGCGGTGAATTTACCGCATCTGTTTCCTTCGCCGGCGGCGATCCTTGTGAGGACCTGGGAGCTTCGGGAATCTCTGATCCTGCATCATCTCCCGGTTACTCTGTATACCGTCATCGCGGGATGGGGGCTTGCCATTGCAATTGCGCTTTTTCTTGCGGTGCTTATGCATGTCAGTGAGCGCGCGGAGGCCTGTATCTACCCGGCTCTTGTCGTAACACAGACGATACCGGTGATGTGCATCTCGCCTCTGTTCGTGCTCTGGTTCGGATATACCCAGGCAGCGAGACTGACGGCGGTCGTGCTTTCCACCTTCTTTGCGATTACTCTGAATACCTTTGAGGGACTTCGGCGGACAGACAGAGAAAAGGTAGAGCTGATGCGCTCTCTCGGAGCGACGCGGGGCCAGATCTTCCGCTATGTTGAAGTGCCCTCGGCACTGCCTCTCTTGCTGACAGGGCTTAAGATGACGCTTCCATGGGCAGTCATCGACGCAGCTGTTGCGGAGTGGCTCGGCGCAACACAGGGGCTGGGATATTTCAGCAAGCGAATGATCAGTAAGATGGACGGACCTGCCGTGTTTGCACCGATTCTGGTGCTGACTGTATTTGTGCTGATCGAAATGGCAGTACTGAATGCGATCGACAGGAAGGCTGCATTTTATCGGAATGAATTGTAAAGTGAGATATCTGTGTATCACAAGAATCGAGCAGGAGGGAATCCCTCCTGCTCGATTTTTGTCTCTCGAAAGACTCTTTACATGAGAAGTAATTGATGAGGGTACCATTTGACCCCTTTTTGCATCGGAAATTCCGCAGTAGAGGCAATCCCGATGCAATTAGCAAGCAAGAACCTGCCTTCGGGCATCGGGATAGTCTTGAGAAAGGAGTTTCCGATGCAATTAGCAAGCAATACCCGGCCTATAGGCATCGGGGAAGGCTTGAGAGAGGAGTTCCCGATGCTCGCCTTAATATATACAGAATAGAATTAATAATTGTGACTTGACGAATACCCCCACAGGGTATATAGTGTCAATTGTAAGGATACCCCGGAGGGGTATTAATTGAACAAATATAATAGATCCTGATAAGTTGAGATAGGAACAGGAGGAGCGCATATGTCAGAGGAGCATGCAGGCGGATGCTGCGGAAGCCGTCATAAGAAGCGTACCGCAGAGGAGCAGAAGGCGCTCATGACCCGTCTTAAGAAAATAGAGGGTCAGATACGCGGAATCGAGAAGATGGTCGAAAATGATATGTATTGTCCGGACATTCTGATTCAGGTTTCCGCAGCCACGAGCGCATTGAACAGCTTCAATAAGGTGCTTTTAAACTGTCATATTCACAGCTGTGTTGCCGAGGATATTAAGGCCGGCAAGGATGAGGCGATCGATGAGCTCTGTGCGGTACTTCAGAAGCTGATGAAGTAAAGCCCGGAAGGAAAGCCTCTGTTTCCGGAAAGATTACTGTCATAGTCAGTCAAAGCCGGAATTTCAAAGAT
>JAUNAN010000039.1:2815-8964 GCA_030527595.1 Lachnospiraceae bacterium
ACCGAAAGTCAAGAGACCGACAGCCAAGAGACCGACACAAAAAGATAGATAGAAAAATACTTTATTTTATACTCAATCAAATAAGCAGCACGAAAGAAGGAAATTTATGGATCAGTACATTGTAACCGGTATGACATGTGCAGCCTGCCAGGCGCACGTAGAGAAGGCAGTGGAGAAGGTTCCGGGCGTGGATTCCGTCGCGGTTTCTCTGCTGACAAATTCCATGTCCGTTACCGGTTCCGCAGGCGCAGCCGAAATCATAAAGGCTGTCGAGGATGCCGGATACGGCGCGGAGAGAAAGGGTGCGGAACAGAAGAAGGAGAGTCAGAGCGCAAAGCTTGCCGCCGAGGCGGATGCCCTGAAGGACAGGGAGACACCGAAGCTTCTGCGCCGTCTTGCATGGTCAGTGGGCTTTCTGCTCATCCTCATGTATCTGACGATGGGACACAACATGCTGGGACTTCCGGTTCCTTCATTTCTTAATCATAACCATATCGGACTTGCGATCACACAGATGCTGCTTGCCATCATCGTGATGATCATCAACCGTGCATTTTTCATATCAGGCTTCAAGTCCCTCGTACACGGCTCTCCGAACATGGATACGCTGGTGGCTCTCGGCTCGAGCGCTTCCTTCGGCTGGTCTCTGTACGTGCTGTATCGTCTGACATGGATGATCACACAGGGAGCTGCTAATATGGAGCTCATGGTGATCTATCACAATCAGCTCTATTTTGAGACGGCGGCAATGATTCCCGCCCTCATCACGGTCGGCAAGACGCTGGAGTCCTACTCCAAGGGACGCACGACAGATGCGCTGAAGAACCTCATGAAGATGGCTCCGAAGACCGCTGTTCTTGAGCGTGACGGTCAGGAGGTCGAGGTCGGCATCGACGAAGTGACGGCAGGTGATATTTTTATCGTGAAGCCGGGCGAGTCCATCCCGGTAGACGGAGTTATTGTAAATGGAAACACAGCGATCGACGAGTCCGCACTGACAGGAGAGTCCATTCCGGTGGATAAGACCGAGGGTGACAACGTCTCCGCGGCGACGATCAACCAGTCCGGCTACATCAAGGCACGCGCAACAAGGGTCGGAGAGGACACGACCTTTTCCCAGATCATTCAGATGGTCAGTGATGCGGCGGCGACAAAGGCTCCCATTGCGAGGATCGCTGACAAAGTCGCAGGTGTATTTGTCCCGGCAGTCATCGGAGTGGCAGCTGTTGTCATGATCCTCTGGCTCATTCTCGGACGAGACGTTTCCTATGCGCTTGAGCGGGCGATCAGTGTGCTAGTGATCTCCTGCCCCTGTGCACTGGGACTTGCAACACCGGTTGCCATTATGGTCGGCAACGGTATGGGCGCAAAGAACGGCATTCTCTTCAAGACCTCCGAGGCACTTGAGAGCGCAGGCCGTATCCAGATCGTGGCATTGGACAAGACAGGAACCATCACGGAAGGCAGACCGGAAGTGACGGATATTGTTCCTGCAGAAGGCATTACGGAGACAGAGCTTCTTGCGAAGGCATACGCACTTGAGGCAAAGAGCGAGCATCCTCTCGCACGTGCCGTCATCGCGTACGGAGATGCGCAGGAGCTGAAAAGAGAAGAGGTATCCGATTTCAAGGCGCTGACCGGAAACGGACTGACAGGCGTGCTGAACGGTTCTGTTCTTCACGGCGGTTCCGGAAAATACATTGCGTCTCTCACAGACATTCCGAAGACGCTCACGGAGAAGGCAGATGAGCTTTCCGCAAAGGGCAGAACACCGCTTTTCTTCGAGGAAGATGGAAGACTCATCGGTATCATCGTGGTTGCGGACGTCATCAAGGATGATTCCGCAAAGGCCGTGAAGGAAATGCAGAACATGGGCATTGAGGTCGTCATGCTGACGGGTGACAATGAGCGTACGGCACAGGCGATCGGCAGCGAAGCCGGCGTAGACCGCGTCATCGCAGGCGTGCTTCCGGACGGAAAGGAAGCCGTCATTCGTTCCCTGCAGAAGAGAGGAAAGACGGCGATGGTCGGTGACGGCATCAATGATGCGCCTGCCCTGACCCGTGCGGATACAGGTATTGCGATCGGTGCAGGTACGGACGTGGCAATCGATTCGGCGGACATCGTACTCATGAATTCCAGACTGACGGATGTCTCCGCAGCGATCCGCTTAAGCCGCGCAACGCTTCGCAACATTCATGAGAACCTGTTCTGGGCCTTCGCCTATAATGTGATCCTGATCCCGATGGCGGCAGGTCTCTACTCCGCAATTCAGATGAATCCGATGTGGGGCGCTGCGGCGATGTCCCTGTCGAGCTTCACGGTATGCATGAATGCACTTCGTCTCAACCTGTTCAAGGTACACGATGCCGGCAGTGACCGTCCGATGAAGAAGCGCGCACTTCCGGAAGCTCCGGAGAGCACGGTCCCGGTAGATAAAAAAGCGGCACCCGCAGACAACCAGGTGAAAAATGACGCAGCACCGTCTGACGTCTCAAACAATAAGGAGGAAAATACTATGACAGTAACAGCAAAGGTAGAAGGCATGATGTGCGAGCACTGCGAGGCAAGAGTGAAAAAGGCACTTGAGGCGATCGACGGTGTAGAAAATGCAGTCACATCCCATGAGAACAACACTGCAGTCCTGACGATCAGCAAGTATGTCTCTGAGGGTGCGGTAAAGGATGCCGTTACAGAGGCAGGCTATGAATTCAAGGGAATGGAATAAAGCCGTTTTTACAAATAAAAATACGTAGATCCACAGGGAGGGGCAAAAGCGTTCACGTTTTTTGCCCCTCCCTTATTCTGTATATGCTATATTAGTAAATAACAACAATGTGCGCAGGTCGGGATTCCGGCCGTGTCTGAATTTGAAGGCGCAGATCACGCTGCTGCGCAGGGATTCAGACAGATATCAGTGGCAGCTGATATGAATCTGATTCTTAGAGAGCGTGACTTGAACTTGAGGGAAGGATTAGCATGTATTTATTTCACAATGCAGTGATGAGAAGACTGGCAGCGCTCAATCTAGCCGGAATTCTTACTGTATCCGTTATGGCGGGCAGTGTTCCCGTTTATGCGGATGACGAGACCGGTCAGACGGCGGGCGCGGCAGCGGAAGTGGCGGAAAATATAAAAACAGCCACAGAAGGAACCGTTCCCGATAATCAGGTACTCATGGAGGCGCTGTCTGTCTCGGAGACTGATCTTACTGATCTTACGCTGGAGAGAACCACGAAGTATGACGGCGCAGATACGGCGGTTTATCGCCAGTCCTACTGCGGCGTGGCATTTTATAATTACACCATTTCGGTGACAACGCTTCTTGACGGAAAAGAGACCGCTGTGATCGGTCACTTCTTCACAGGGCTCGGCGAACAGCTCGGAGAGAAGGAGGACTTCCTGAAGGCTGCCGAAGCGGCAAAGGAAGAGCCGGAATGGATTACGGAAATGCTTGCGAAAGAGGAGAACGCGAAGCTGCTGGAGATCATTCCCTACATCTACATTGATGAGGAGACACCGGTTCTGGTGCATGATTACCGGATCCTGTATGAGGAGGGAGAATATGATCTCATCCTCAGTGCGGATGATGAGACTGTATATGAGCTGCGTGAGCCGGAGGAGATCGACGAGTTCAGCGATGCGGAAATTTTCTGCGAAGGTGACAGCCTCATGGCAGCTTTGGAGAATAGCCGTTATTATGCTTACAGCTCAGAATACGGATTTGCTGTTCTGAATGAAAGCAGTATGGATGCAAATGACTTTATGGAATACCTGTCGGATAATTATGTAAATGCCGACGGCAAGATGAAAATGCCGAAGACAGATGAGATCTATTCGTCCACCGAACAGACCTGGGAGACGGGGACGGGTTACCACGCATTCCAGGCTATGAAGGCATTCGGTTCCGTCTACGACTGGTACTTTGAGAAGTTTGGGCAGAAGGGAGTTGATAATCAGGGATCCCCGATACTGCTGGCACTGGATTCGACGCCGACAGGCAGTGTCGCTGCGAATGCGCTGAAAAACGGATCGGTATTCCTGGTAAGTCCCTCGGATGTAACAGGGACGTGGTCCTATGAAATGCCTGAGATCTATGCCCATGAGTTTATGCACGGAGTGCTGAAGAACAGAGGTATTTACAGCAGTAATGAAACAGGAGCACTGCATGAATCACTGGGAGATCTGTTCGCCGTGCTTTATTCGCAGGATGGGGACTGGGAAATCGGTGTCGGAAGCGGACACGAAAGAAATATCTCCGAAGGAACAAAGACAAAAGACACGGAGACGATCGATTGTCCCACCAATATGAAGGATTATAAATATGATTCGGCACGGGAGACAAGCCGCAAAGTAGAAGATGATGATATCCTGGATAATTTTAAATTTATCGTGGAATTCATCGGCGACAAGACATATAAAACGTCTGACCGCGTCAAAAATATAAATGCGAACATCCTTTCACAGTCCATGTATCGTATCTGGAAAAATCAGTTTGATGGGGATTTCGAGACCTTCGGACAGGTGCTCTACAGCGCAGTTATGATGCTTCCGGCGGAAGCGGACTTCTCTTCTATGCGTGACTGCTTCCTGGCATCGATGATCAATTCCGGCTGTGATACCGCCTTAGTGGCATCAGCAAGCGCATCCTTCGATCTTGCCGGAATTGAGACAGACGGAACTGTTGCGGAGGTTGTGGCAAAAATGGAGGAGCCGGCCGGAGCAGAGGCGGAAATGGAAGCCCCGAACGATCTGGTAGGGAATGCCTATGCGCCCTCTCAGATCGCCTTCTATGGTGTCTGGGTCTACGGAGAGAGTTCTTCGAGTGACGGATGGAGCAGGGTGCAGCAGCTCAGCAGCTCCGGACTTGCGGCACAGGTTTATTATTCGCAGGAATGGGAAAACTGGGATGTGTTCCCGGGTGAATACGGTGTTTCTGTCGGAGAGTGGAGATCGGAATCCGAGGCACAGAGTGTCCTGAAATATGCGGAATCCAAGGGCTACTCGGGATATGTTGCCTATACCGGTCAATTCGGTCAGGCGGGATTCAGTCAGCGTGATGATTCCCTGGAGAATCAGGATGACTACAGCTATGACGATTATGATGATTCCGACTACGACGATTATGATGATTATGGCGGCTACGACGATTATGACGATTACGGCGGCTACGACGACTACGATGATATAGATCCCGAAGATTACAGTGACTATAACTACGATGGTGACGAGGACTATTACGATCGGGATTATACCTGAGACGGAAGGTCAGGCCCTAGCTCGTAAGGTCTGCAGAGGTGCAGTCTCACGGGTACGAATAACAGCGAAATTATCTGTGCGCCGGGTCGGACAATCGGGTCCTGCCGCGGCGCGGATAGCGGGAAACAGTCAATTATTACAAGCACAAAAAAGGAGGAGCTTATGGTACGGAAAGAAGAATATGTAGTAAAGGAGCAGCTTGGCAGTCCGGAGGGTAAGGGTAAGGCCCGTATCTATCATATCGTTCCGGAGGAGGAGCTGTATGGTCACGGACGCATGTATGCGAAGGTCGTTCTTGAGCCGGGCGCTTCCGTCGGCTGGCACCAGCATGTTCATGAGACCGAGCCCTACTATATTCTCTCGGGTGAGGGTGAATTCAAGGATCTGCAGGGCACGACTCATGTGACAGCAGGTGATATCTGCACGATCCTTCCGGGTGAGAGCCATTCTCTTGAAAATACAGGAACAGAGGATCTCGCATTTATGGCGCTGATCTATAAGGATTAATAACAAACTTGTTCGGAACCGGGAGGATGAACAGAAATCCGGCACGGATCCGAAAGGATAAAAAGTAATCCGGCTCGGAACCGGAAGGATGAATAGAAAAAGCTATGAAGATCATCAACGGACTTGTCTACGGACCGGAGGGCTTTTTTGAACAGCGGACGATCAGGATCGTAAATGGCAGATTTGCAGATCCGACGGCCGGTTCGCCAAATGAAGAAACAGTCAATGCAGAGGGACTTTTTCTGATTCCCGGACTGACAGATATTCACTTTCACGGAGCTGCCGGTCACGATTTCTGCGAGGGCACCCGGGATGCGATCAGCAAAATTGCGCGGTATGAGGAGCGGAACGGTGTCACTCAGATCTGCCCGGCGACTATGACG
>JAUNAN010000039.1:9064-15471 GCA_030527595.1 Lachnospiraceae bacterium
TGCTTTTCGATCCGTATTTTCCCGACAGACGGATCCCGGATGCCGGACTTATGCGAATGAAATGCAGGGCTCATCCCTTGTCGGCATTCACCTTGAGGGCCCCTTTCTCTCTGAGACAAAGCGAGGAGCTCAGAGTGCGGCGTATTTAAGAAAGCCGGATCCGGAGCTCTTTGAGCGTATCATGGATGCTGCGGATAACCTTGTGAAAATTGTGGATATCGCACCGGAATTAGAGGGTACCGCGGAATTCTTACGCAGAGAGAGAGGAAAGGCGGTTTGTTCATTTGCGCACTCGGATGCATCCTATGAGGAGGCAATGGCCGGCTTTGAGGCAGGGATCACCCAGATCACGCATCTCTATAATGCCATGAGGCCGATTCACCACAGAAACCCGGGGCCGATCCCGGCGGGTGCGGATGCCGGTGTTCGCGCGGAGCTGATCTGTGATGGTGTGCATGTACATCCGGCGGCGGTTCGCGCGGCTTTTGACCTTTTCGGCGAAGATCATATTATCTTCATCAGTGATTCTGTCGCTTCTGCGGGAGCGGCAGGTGAGAGCTGTATGCTGGGCGGAGAGCAGATCGTCATTCGGGACGGCAAAGCACTGCGTCCGGACGGAACTCTTGCGGGCGGCAATCGAAATCTCATGGAGAATCTGGTGAATGCCGTCAAAACGATGGACATTCCTTTTGAGACGGCGGTGAAGTGTGCCGCGGTCAATCCTGCAAAGGCGATCGGAATCTACGAGGAGTACGGCAGTATAGAAGAGGGAAAAATCGCATCTCTTGCCGGTCTTGATGCGGGACTGCGGTTGTGTGCGGTGTGGAATCACGGGAGACGCGTTGTGTAAAACCTGAAAAGAGGTTCGTGTTTTTTCATTTCCCGGGTGAGAAGGATTCTATCATCGGGGAGTGACAATTCAATATCAGTCTATGACGTGAGTTAGAAAAAGAGCACAGGAACATTCAAGATCAGAATGCTTCTGTGCTCTTTTGCTGGAGAGATTAACCGGTAACCAGCTTCACGATTTCCGAAGGATCACTCACAATGATCTGCGCTCCGAGCTTCTCCAAGTAGGCTCTGCTGCGGAATCCCCAGTCCACGCTGATGCAGGAAATGCCGGTATTTGCAGCCGTCTGGAGATCGATCTCACTGTCCCCCACGTAGACGGCCCGATCCTTTTCGATGCCGGCTTCCTTTAGAATGGCGAGCGTCATGTCGGGAGCCGGTTTCCGGCGGATCGAATCCGATTCGCCCCGTGCGGCGTTAAACAGACCGGAAAACTTTTTTTGTGCCAACAGCTGTACGGCTGGGTCCTGTTTGTTAGACACGACAGAGGTATGGATGCCGCGGGCGCGCAGAGCACGAATTGTCTCGGGAATTCCCGGATAGGGCGCAGTCGAATCGTCGCAGTGAAGTTTGTAGTAGGGAGTGAAGATCTCCTTCACGCGCAGCTCTTCGGCTGTCTCCTCCGGAGAAGGATGGTCTTCGGGCGTGCCGATCTTGGACAGTGCTTCCGGTGTACAGGCGCAGCGACCTGCTTCGCAGAGAAGGGCTCTCCGTATCGCAACCTGAATTCCGCTTCCAACAAAGCAGGCTGTGTGTTCATTTGACCAGTCTGACTTATGACCGGCTTTGCCCAGCGCATAATTCAGGGAGGTATTCAGATCCCCAAGGGTATCTAAGATCGTACCGTCCATATCGAAAATGACGGCGTCATAAGTATTCAAGGCAAATCTCCTTTCCGGAATGATTCCTCGTTTTTCGCATTCAAGATACTTCAAAAAAAAGTGAGAGCCGGGATTGGCTCAGGCGTATATATGTCCTTTTCCAGCGTGCGAATGATAGTATGATTTTTTTCTTATGTCAAGGGAAATATAGGCTCCTCTTTCGGCTCACATACAAATTCATATAACGAAAAACTCAAGAATGGGCAGGAAATCATACAAAGATGAAGATGTGTTAACTATTGATAGAATATATAAAGAATCAGACAATTCAAACAATAAGAAATTAATTAAAAAGATGATTGACAAAATAGGAACCATAGGCTATTATAATATCAACAGATGAAACACATCTAAAAAATATAGAAAACAAAAGTCAATCATTCATCGGAGGAAAGTCCAATGTACTAGATAACAAGAGTCAGCAAATACACCTGACAAAGCCAAGACTCAAATTACAAACAGGTCACTTAGGAGGGTAGACCAATGTACTGAATAGGGATTTTCCAATTCGATGAAAAATAAAGTAAAGGAGGTCAAACAATGGAAAATAGATTTATTTCTTAAAAGGGCTATCAGATGACGAGAAAGTCTGATAGCCCTTTTTTAATGCCTTCTTTTCCCGAAGAGACATAGAGTGTGAGATTGCTTCGCTTCCTGCTGCCGCAGTCAGAAGCGATTTTTTTATTTGTAAATTCTACAAGTAAGAAGGAAGCCGGGCTGTATTTTTCATTGAACATGTGAAACTCTTTCGTGAATTCATTGACAAATGCCGGAACACTCACTAGGATATAGCAATAACGGACTGAGACAGTCAGACCGGAGTACAGCAATAACGGACGAGATGTCACCGGGATACAGCAATAGCGGACTGAGATGTCATACCCGGGTATTGCAATAGCAGACTGAAACAGTCATTTGGCGGGCCGAGAGGCCTTATTTTTGTGTGAACAGTGCATTGAGCAAGGCGGATGAAATCGCGAAGCGATATGCCGCGAGGCCTGTTTTTCAGTATGTGTTAGGAGGGGAGAAGGAAATTGGTAGAAACAAATAAAGCAGATAATAAGATGGGATGGATGCCGGTAAAGAAGCTGGTAATCACAATGTCCCTTCCTATGATGATCTCTATGCTTGTGCAGGCGCTGTATAACGTAGTAGACAGTATCTTCGTTGCGCGTCTGAGCGAACATGCCCTGACGGCGGTCACCCTGGCATTTCCGATCCAGAACCTGATGATCGCAGTCGCAACCGGCACGGGTGTCGGTATCAATGCGCTGCTCTCCAGATCTCTGGGAGAGGGCAGGAAGGAGCGCGCGGATGCGGCGGCAAACAACGGTATCTTCTTAAATACTGTGCACTATCTGATTTTTCTCTTGATCGGTATTTTCGGTGCACATGCATTTATTGCCACACAGACCGCAGATGCTGAGATTCTGGCGCAGGGAACATCCTACACACAGATCATTTGTGTTCTTTCGATCGGCTGCTTCCTGCAGGTGACCTTTGAGCGTCTGCTGCAGTCAACGGGACGCACAACACTGAGTATGATTTCCCAGATGGCAGGTGCGATCATCAATATTATTTTCGACCCGATCCTGATCTTCGGTCTTTTGGGCTTTCCGGCTCTTGGTGTTGCCGGTGCGGCCTATGCAACGGTTCTCGGTCAGATCATTGCGGCGGGAATCGGCTGTTACCTGAATGTGAAAATGAATCACGAGCTGACGATCTCTCTGAAGCAGATCCTGCATCCGGAGGGATGGGCAATCAAGCGTATTTATCAGGTTGGTATTCCGTCTGTCATCATGGTTTCCATCGGATCCGTGATGAGCTATATGATGAATATCCTGCTGATGGCATTTTCTTCAACGGCAACGGCGGTATTCGGTGCCTACTTTAAGCTGCAGAGCTTCTTCTTTATGCCTGTGTTCGGTCTGAACAACGGTATGATCCCGATCATGGCCTACAACTACGGAGCGAGAAAACCGGACCGCGTGAAGGAGGCGATCGGCTTTGCAATCAGTCTGGCAGCCGGAATAATGCTTGTCGGAACACTTGTATTTGAATTGTTCCCGGGCGTTCTTCTGGGACTCTTCAGTGCCTCTGATGAGATGATGGCGATCGGAATTCCGGCGCTTCGTATTATCGCGATTCACTTCCCGCTTGCGGCAATCGGAATCGTATTGAGCTCGGTATTCCAGGCCTTCGCAAAGAGTATTTATTCCATGTTCGTCTCCCTCGGAAGACAGCTGGTAATTTTGATTCCGGCCGCATGGCTGCTTGCCCAGACCGGTAATGTCAGAAACGTGTGGTTCGCATTTCTGATTGCGGAAGCTGTTTCACTGGCTCTGTCACTCTTTTTCTTCAGCAGAGTGAAAAAGGAAATCATTGATCAGATGTAATTACTATAGAAAAAACGATGGAACGGGATTCCTGTTTGATGACGGGGATTCCGTTCTTTTTGTGCATGGCTTGGAGCCGGCGTGCTATAATTATTCGCAGTAAGGTTAAAAAAGAACGGCAGCAAGATAAAAAAGACTGCCGGTAAGATGTAAGGAAAGATAGTAGCAAGATGGCAAAGGATATTATCACATACAGCAAAATAGACAGTCTCCCCCAGGGTACCGCACCGGATACCGTCACACCGGGGTGCATCGTTCTGGAGGGCGGTGCCTGGCGCGGCTTATATACGCAGGGAGCGCTGGATGCACTTCAGGAAGCCGGCATTCTGTTTCAGACAACGATCGGCGTGTCCGCCGGCGCAATGTCCGGTATCGGTTATGTCTCCGGGCAGATCGGATGGACGGCCAGGTTTAATCTCACGCACAGAAAAAATCCGGAGTATTGCGGAACCGGCGCGCTCAAGCGGGACCATGGCGTAACGGGATTTTCTTATTTGTATGACAACATATTAAAATCCGGTAATCTGCTGGACAGAAAGCGATTCAGGGATCCGTCAAGGCGGTTGGTGGTAGTTGCGACCAATATGGAGACAGGTAAGCCGGAGTACTTTGAGAAGGGAAAGGATCGCATTTTCCGCGCGGTCCGCGCTTCTGCGACGGTGCCCTATGTATCAAAACCGGTCATGATCGACGGGATCCCCTACCTGGACGGAGGCTGCTCCGTAAAGATTCCCTATGACTGGGCAGTGGAGCAGGGCTTTGAGAAGATTATGGTGATCCGTACGAGAGACCGCTCCTATCATAAACCGGAGAAGAAGGAAAATGCGGCAGACCGCTTTCTCTATCACAAGTATCCGGAATTTGTTGCCGGGATGATTCAGGGACAGAAGGATTATGATGAACTGCTCTATCGCATGGACGAGGATCAGAAGGCAGGAAAGTGCTTCGTTCTCGCGCCGAAGGAGCCGATGGATCTGAAGCGGTTCGAGGGAGATCTGGAGAAGCTGGGTGACCGCTACTGGCGCGGTTACAACGAAATGAAGGAACAGCTTCCGGCATTAAGGTCATATCTGGGGATGGAATCATGACAAAACGGGGAATGACGGCGATCCTTCTTGCGGCGGCCTGTGCACTTTCCGGCTGCGGCGCTGCGGGAAGAAATATGGAAAACATTATGCAGAGTATGGAAAATGAAAGCCGCGAAGCTGCTGCAGAGAGCCGGGAGGCGGCAGCGATGGTTTCGAGCGCAAACAAAGCGGAATCGGGTACGGCTTCAAGCACGGGCAAAGCGGAATCTGGGACAGCTTCAAGCGCGGGCAAAGCGGAATCGGGTACAGCTTCAAATGCGAACAAAGCGGCTGCGAATGAAAGCGGAGCTGCTTCTGAAGCGGAGGCAGCAGACGGAACGAATACCGGGCAGGAAGGCAGGCGGGATGTCACGAAGCAGCCGGAGAGCGAAGTAGGAACAGTAGAAGAACAAGAAGCCGGACAGCTGCCGACGCTTACGGAAGAAGAGCTTACGGTTCTTTCCGGGAAGACGGTCTGTCTGGATCCGGGACATTTTGCAGGCAGGAATGCGCTGGATCCGGATGACGGTACAACATACTGCGAGGGCGATGTGACTCTGGAGATCGGTCTTGCGCTCAGAGACATTCTTGAGGAATACGGTGTGAATGTCATTATGACACGGGAGACCGGCTCGATCACACTTGGCGGTTATACGGATGCGGAGCTGGACGGCGGTCACATCAGCCTGCGAGGCGCGTCATCAGCCGGCTGTGATCTGTTTGTATCTCTTCATACCAATGCCAATCTGGAGCAGGCGAACGGATATCCGACCTGCGGGCAGCCGAAGGAGATCAACAAGCCTATTGTGATCGTAAATGTACCGGGATCTCAGAGTGTCGAGGCACTGACCGCAGGTTCCGAAATAGGTGAGAATCTGGTATCATTGTATCAAAAGATTGAGCTGGGAGCAGAGGAGGCATTTGAATCCGCAGAGGTCGGAGATGAGCTGCGAGAGTGGTCAGATGCCTACAATGACAGTCTGGAGGAGCCGGGAGCCATCGTGATGCGCACAGAGGGCGGCTCAGACTATTATGGTGTTTTATCCGGCTCTGCAGGTGTCGGAGTTCCGGGAATGATCGTAGAGCACGGCTTCCATACCGTAAAGGAATTCCGGGAGCTGATCAATGACGGTGATCTGATTGACGAGCTTGCAGAGGCGGACGCGGAAGGAATCCTTGCAGGGCTTCTTGCCGAGGAGTGACCTGCGTATGGA
>JAUNAN010000039.1:15571-17510 GCA_030527595.1 Lachnospiraceae bacterium
GTCAGTATCCCGGTAGAGGTTCAGGCGGTCAGCCGCAGAAGAACAGAGGCAGATCCATCGGTCTTTTGATCGGTCTGATCATTGCTGCCGCAGCAGTATTTTTTATCATTCTGGTACAGCTTGGAACGATCAAGGTCAAAAATCCTCTCAGCAGCAAGAATGAACGGACCGCTGTTGCAACGGAGACTCTGAGCGGGGCAGCCGGAGCTGAGCCTTCGCCTGCTGACACGGCTGAAACTACAGGCCAGGCAGAGTCGGTATCCACAGCAGAGACGGCAGCTGAAGCGCAGGCAGAACCGGCACAGGATCAGAACGCAAATGCGCCGGCAGCACAGGATGGCGGCCGGACGGCGAATGCGCCGGCAGCACAGAATGGCGGTCAGACGGGAAATGCACCGGCGGGAGACCAGACAGCAAATGCACCGGCAGCAGCACCGGCAGCGTCTCCGCTCTCTATTTCAGTTCAGCAGGTAGATGCTTCCGCATATCCAGAGGTCAAGCTCTATCTCGATGTGGTAAATGAGAACACAGGAGAAATTCCGTCCGATCTGGAACAGATGGTCTTCTATATCGGAAGAGAGGACGCCACTGCCACCTATGTGGAGCAGACAGTTACGGAGGTCTCTCAGCTGAACGGATCCGAGGCTCTGAAGGTCGATATGGTTGCGGATATCAGCGGCAGTATGGACGGCTATCCGATGACGGAGGCCAAGTCTGTTATGAGCAGCTTCGTGCAGTCCATGCAGTTTAATGCCGGCGATGAGGTGGAGCTCACTTCTTTCTCAAACGGCGTCCATCTGAATGAGGAATTCACAAGTGATGCCTCCGCGATCCTGAATGCCATCGATTCTCTTTATACAGAGGATATGACTGCACTTTACGATGCACTTTATACCTCCGTTACCCGTGTGGCATCCCAGAACGGGGCGCGCTGTGTAATTGCATTTACAGACGGAGATGATAATTACAGCAGCTGTACGATGGATGATGTTATCGAGGTAGCACAGAGATACAGTATTCCGGTCTTTATTATCGGCGTGGGATACGTGGATGAAAGCGCGATGGAAACGATCGCTTCATCTACAGGCGGCGTTTATTACGGTATTGACGAGATCAGCTCTATGCAGGAGATCTACGATCAGATCTACCGCATGGAGAAGGAACTGTATCTGGTCAGCTACACAGACAGCACAGGGCTTGCTGTGGAGGAAACAGCAAACCTCACGATCCGCTATGAGAGCAGTGTATATGTGGGTGAGTGCAGCTACTCCTATGTACCGAATACCCTGATCAACGTAGACGCCGGCTGGCTCTATCAGGATGGCCCCGAGGCAGTCGTAGAGGCTTATATGAAGAATTTCGACGATGCCATGACAAATATGGACTTCTCCTACATCGAGCCTTATCTTGAGTACGGCAGTCCGATCTACAACGAGCAGGTCTCGTATGTACAGCGCGGCATCTCGGAGCAGCTGGATTCTTATGAGTTCGTCGATACGACATACGAGAGCAGCACCTCCGCAATCGTGACGACCCGCGAGACCTATTACTATCAGAAGCCGGGTGAGGCGCTGAAGCTCATGACTCAGCAGTGCAGCTACCGTGTCATCTATGACGGCAGTCAGTGGCAGATGTATGAATTTACGGATCTTGATGTTCTGTGGAGAATCAATGCGTAACATTAAAAATGCAGGAACAGCCTGCTGAGGAAAATCGATGGGAAAAAGACAGGATGAGCTGCGCTGGTTCTGGAATCGCAGTCCCGAATTGAAATACCTGAAGAAAAAGCAGGAAGCGGACAGGAAAGCGGAAGCAGCGCGAAAGGCTGAGGAAGCCAGAAGGGAAGAAGCGCGGAAGGAAGAAGCAGTCCGAAAAGCGCTGGCAGCATTTGAAGCGCGCCAGGCGGAAGCGGAAGCTGCGCGGAAGGCAGAGGAAGCCC
>JAUNAN010000150.1:0-1544 GCA_030527595.1 Lachnospiraceae bacterium
CAAAGGGCAGACAGCTCCGGTTCCGGAAGCTGTCTGCCCTTAAATTTTGCTTATGATGTTTTCATTTTACGCAGCCATAAAGCCGACGATCAGGTAAGCGATCACAGCAAAGCCGCCGCAGATCAGTGCGTACGGAAGCTGGGTCTTTACGTGGTCGATGTGGTCAGCCGCTGCACCGGTGGACGAAAGGATCGTCGTGTCGGACAGAGGTGAGCAGTGATCGCCGAATACGCCGCCGCCCGCAACTGCTGCAAATACAGCTACTACGGTCGTGGTCAGAGCACCGCCCGTGACACTGAATGCCAGCGGAAGTGCGATCGGCATGCAGATCGCAAAGGTTCCCCAGGAGGAGCCTGTCGCAAATGCCATGATTGCGGCAACGATGAAGATGATTGCCGGCAGCAGATGCGGTGTCAGGTAGCCCTCACACACGGAAATGATAAAGTTTGCGGTACCCATCTGCTTGCTCAGGCTGTTGATCGAGTAAGCAAGTGCCAGAAGAACGATCGCGGGAAGCGCGCCCTTGATACCATCCATCAGGGTATTCATAACTTCCTTGAAGGGGATTCCCTGGATCATCATACTGACTGTCATAAAGATCGTGACATAAGTAAAGGCTTCCATCGTCTTTGCGGAGCTGAAAGCAATATAGGTGCTGATCGCGATCGTGATGATCATGAGCACCGGAAGCAGGAAGTTCAGGAACACGCGGGGCTTAAATCCCGGATACGGCTCCATGCTTGTGAGCTCCTTGCTGGCAAGCGGAGTTGCATCATCCGCGATTACCTTGCCCTCTTCCATCGCACGTTTCTCAGCCTTTTTCATGGGACCGAAATCCTTGATGATTCCGGAACCGATGAGTCCGACGAAGATAACCGCAAAGATCGGGTAGAAATTGAACTTGATCGCTCTCAGGAACAGCGCGGATGCGTCCTCGTCTGTCACGATCGTGCCGACGCCGACCGCAAGTCCGGACAGATAAGCTGCCCATCCGGTAATCGGCACCAGAACGCTGACCGGTGCGGAGGTGGAGTCCGCAATATATGCCAGCTTCTCGCGGGAAATTTGGGCCTTGTCCGTGATGCTTCTCATCGTTGTTCCGACAAACAGCGGGCTGAAGGAATCACTGAAATAAACGAACATACCGAGCACCCAGGCCATGAGCTGTGCGCCCCTGCGGCTCAGCTTACGCTCGTGCACCCATTCGGAAAAGCCCTGAATGGCTCCGGTTTTCTGGAAATAGGCAACCAGAATTCCAATAAATGTATTTAACAGCATTACCCAGGAAAAGCTTGTTGTTCCAAGACTCTCCTTTAACAGAGTGGGGAATCCAAGCCATCCCTGTCCGGCGAGCAGCGTACCTGTCAGGCAGGCAACCGCAAGAGAGACGATCGTATTTTTTGTCGCAAAGGACAGTACGATCGCGATGATGGGCGGGATGATCGAGATTACTCCCATGTTGATGACTTCTTCCATCTGCGTCCTCCTCATGATGTGGCGCGGGCGTCGGAATCCCGCTGTGTTTTTATTTCAGAAAAATCAAG
>JAUNAN010000150.1:1644-3261 GCA_030527595.1 Lachnospiraceae bacterium
ATAATAATTAGTGGATCTGGTAATGGTTGCCGGCGGTGCCTGATCCGGTGCCGCATCTGCAATTCCCAGAATCTCTTCCGGACGTACCCAGGGACGGTTCTGCAGTGCACTGGTCTCCTCATGAGTCAGATAACCGCAGTAGGTGGTCAGGCTGCGTCTCAGGAAGCCGTCGCGTCTGCATGCCTCGGCAACGCCATTATTCAGAATGCTCCGGAAATGCGGAAGCACGGATGCCGCATAGGCAACAGAGGTAGAGTTGGCAATTGCACCCGGAATGTTGCTCACGCAGTAATGTACAACCCCCTCCTCGATATAGCGGGGATCCTCATGTGTGGTCTCATGGAAGGTCTCAATAACACCGACATCATTGCTGATATCAACAATGACAGAGCCCTTCTGCATGCTGCGTACCATCTCTCTTGTGATCAGATGATCTGTGCGGTCTTTAGGCCATTTTACGCAGTTGAGCACCATGTCCGTCTCCGGCAGGAGCTTTGCGATATTCTGCTGTGTGGAGAGCATGGTGTTGACCTGCTCATGATACTGGCGTGTGATGCTGCGCAGCGTACCGATATTGATATCCATGACCGTTACCCATGCGCCCAGGGCATGCAGCACAGACAGAGCAGCCTGACCGACCAGACCGCCTCCGAGAATCAGTACCTTCATGCCGGGTGCTCCGCCGAGACCGCTGACAAACTTTCCCTTGCCTCCGTTAATGGAGAGCATGGACTCAAGTCCCATCAGCGCACCCTGCTTGCCTGCAGCTTCGCAGTTCGGGGAACCGTAGCGGTGGGAATCCTCAGCCGTAAAGGCGATCGTTCCGCTGTCCAGAAGCGCCTGTACCTCCTCCGGATGTGCTGCCGGATGGATGCAGGTGTACACGATCTGATCTTTTCTCAGAAGCTTAAATTCGCTCGGCTCAAATTCCTTGACCTTCGCAAGAAGATCGCATTTTTCAAACATTTCCTCCGCGGTATCGATCAGCTCTGCGCCCATCGCCTCATACTCGGAATCCTCAAAGCCCGCCTTCTCGCCGGCTCCCTTCTGAACGAGGACGGTGTGACCGTCTGCCTTGATGGATGCAACCTCAGACGGGGTTGCGATTACGCGGTACTCTCCGTTCTTAATATCTTTGAGCACGCCAAAAACCATGATGAAAATCCTCCTTAAAAACTCTATAAAACCTGCACTGCCCCGATCAGATGTAATCAATACCTGAATGTATCCTCCTGCTTACGGCAGGAGCCCAATCAGACATAACAAATGCCCGAATGATCTCTCTTGCACACGACAGGAGCCGCAGAAAAAGCTATGAAGTCCTGCGGATGTATGTACTTCTGTACGACGCATTGCTAAAGTTCATTCTATGCCCATATAAATAGAATGTAAACCTGCAATCTTCCGGAGCCCCTAATTTTCTTTAATTATTTTTGATAATCTTCTATAATTTATAACCCTTTATTACCTTCTATTGTATTCATTCTCTTCTGGTCTATCCTGTTTCTGCTTCTGTTTTTGTCTTTATACCTGCTTAGGATACGCTTTCCGGGGCGATACGGGAGCCTGTTTCTGCTTTGGGCTTGATTAGGCTACGCTTTTCGCTACGATATGGGA
>JAUNAN010000040.1 GCA_030527595.1 Lachnospiraceae bacterium
GAGACAGACATTTGTCTGTCTCTTTTTGTTTGAAACCTTATTCTTCTTTTTGTGTTTCTTTCGCATCTTTATTTGCAGCATCGATCAGCATGTCTATCTGTTTTTTCTCCTCCGCTTCATCGGAGATTACTGCTTCTTCACTGTCCGCAGGTGCCGACTCACCGGTATTTTCCGGACCATCCTCTGCAGGCGGCTGATCCTTTACCTTTGTAAAGCTTGCTACTTTCACATCATCCTTCAGATTCATGACCTTGACTCCGGATGTAATTCTGCCAAGAATCGAGATCTCAGCACATTTTGTCCGAATCATGATACCCTCGGTTGTAATGATCAGAATTTCATTTTCCTCATTGACAGCCTTGGCACCCACAAGATCCCCTGTCTTATCAATGATCTTGTAGCACTTGACACCCTTGCCGCCGCGTCCCTGTCTCTTAAATTCAGAAACTGCGCTCAGCTTTCCGTAACCAAGCTCGGAAATGAAGAGAAGATGGCTTCCCTGATTGTCGATCTGCATACCGACAACCTCGTCATCCTGATCCAGATCAATGCCTCTCACTCCCATAGAAGTTCTTCCTGTCGGACGGACATCTGTCTCCTTAAACCGGATCGACATTCCCTTCTTTGTTACCAGTATGACATCCTGCTGATCATCCACTACCTTGATTTCGATCATTTCATCGTCATCTCTGAGTGTCATGGCAGCAAGACCTGTTTTTCTCACATTGGAATAAGCACTCAGAGGGGTCTTCTTGATCATTCCCTTCTTCGTTGCCATCAACAGATAATGCTCATTATCAAACTCACGGATCGGCATGACTGTGGTGACCTTTTCACCCGGCTGCAGCTGAATCAGATTGATCGTAGCCGTACCTCTTGCAGTTCTTCCTGCCTCCGGAATTTCATAGGCTTTCAGCCTGTAAGCTCTGCCCATATTGGTAAAGAACAGCATAAAGTGATGATTTGTGGTCATCATGACATTGGCGACATAGTCATCTTCAATTGTCTGCATGCCCTTTATGCCGACACCGCCTCTGTTCTGTGAGCGGAAATTGTCGACTGTCATTCGCTTAATATAACCAAGCTGTGTTGCCGTAATGATCATGCTCTCATCAGGGATCATATCCTCATCCGTGATGTCGGAGGCATCGAAGCCGATCGTGGTTCTTCTCTCGTCTCCGTACTTATCCCTGATTTCGATCAACTCCTTCTTGATCACTTCAAGAAGCAGATTCTGATCCGCTAAAATTGCGCGCAGACGATCGATCGTCTTCTTCAGCTCAGCATATTCGTTCTCAAGCTTGCTTCTTTCCAGACCTGTCAGCGCACGCAGACGCATATCAACAATTGCCTGGGCCTGTACATCAGATAAAGAAAATCTGCGAATCAATTCTTCCTTTGCTGCCTGAACATTTGCCGCCGCACGGATGATCCGGATCACTTCATCGATATGATCCAGGGCGATGAGCAGACCTTCCAAAATGTGAGCGCGCTCCTCAGCCTTATTCAGATCATACTTTGTTCTTCTTGTAACTACATCCTCCTGATGCTTCAGATAATAGACAAGAAGATCCTTCAGATTCATGATCTTCGGCTGACCGTCCACCAGAGCCAGATTATTCACGCCGAAGGTATCCTGAAGCTGCGTATGCTTAAACAGCTGATTCAGTACTACATTCGCATTGGCATCTCTTCTGACCTCGATGCAGATCTCCATACCCTCACGGCTGGAATGATCCGCAAGTGAGGTGATTCCGTCAATTTTTTTATTTCTTACAAGATCGGCAATGTTTTCGATCAGTCTTGCCTTATTCACCAGATAGGGCAGCTCCGATACAAGAATCTCGGATTTGCCTGATGGCTTTGTCTCAATTCTTGTCACCGCGCGCACACGGATCTTTCCTTTTCCCGTGCGATAAGCCTCCTCTATTCCCTTCCTTCCGAGAATCATAGCACCTGTCGGAAAGTCCGGACCCTGAATGATCTTCATAAGATCATCAATGGTCGTCTCCTCACCGGCAATCTTGTTGTCGATCATGCATACGCAGGCATTGATCACCTCAGTCAGATTATGGGGCGGCATATTGGTAGCCATACCGACCGCAATCCCCGTCGTACCGTTTACAAGAAGATTCGGTATTCTTGACGGCAGTACAGTGGGCTCTTTTTCCGTCTCATCAAAGTTCGGAATAAAATCAACCGTGTTTTTATTAATATCCGCAAGCATTTCCATTGAAATTTTGGAAAGTCTTGCCTCTGTATATCGCATTGCGGCAGGAGAATCCCCGTCCACCGATCCGAAATTTCCATGACCGTCAACAAGCGTATAGCGGGTAGACCAGCTCTGTGCCATATTGACAAGTGCACCGTAAATAGAAGAGTCACCATGCGGATGATATTTACCCATGGTATCACCGACGATACGCGCACACTTTCTGTGCGGCTTATCGGGACCGTTATTCAGCTCGATCATGGACCAGAGAACTCTTCTCTGTACCGGTTTGAGACCGTCTCTTACATCCGGAAGTGCACGGGACACAATGACAGACATCGCATAATCAATATAGGATGTCTCCATTGTTTTCTTCAGATCCACTTCCTGAATTTGATCAAATATTTTGTCGTCCATATTTTTCCTTCATCTCCCGGTAAAATGAAAACACTTCTTCTTACCGACTGCTGTCCGTCATTCGCAGGATCAGATTTGCTTATACATCCAGATTCTTGACGTATTTTGCATTTTCTTCGATAAATTCTCTTCTCGGCTCTACCTTATCGCCCATCAGAGTCGTAAATGTGAGATCGGTCTCAGATGCATCATCCTCATCCATATTGACACGCTTCAGGATTCTTCTCTCGGGATCCATGGTCGTTTCCCAGAGCTGGTCATCATCCATCTCTCCGAGTCCCTTATAGCGCTGAATCTTATTGCCGGAATCACGGCCGATTTCACGAAGAATATTGTCAAGCTCGGCATCCGAGTATGCATACCACACTTTTCTGTTCTTCTCCACCTTATAGAGCGGCGGAGTTGCCAGATAAACATGCCCCTGCTTGATCAGCTCCGGCATGAATCTGTAGAGGAACGTCAGCATCAGTGTGGCAATATGTGCACCGTCCACGTCGGCATCCGTCATGATAATGATCTTGTCGTATCTCAGCTTGGAGATATCAAAGTCATCATGAATACCGGTTCCGAAGGCAGTGATCATAGCCTTGATCTCGGCATTGCTGTAAATACGATCCAGTCTTGCCTTTTCTACATTCAGAATCTTTCCTCTGAGAGGAAGGATCGCCTGTGTCGCACGGGATCTTGCTGTTTTTGCAGAGCCTCCGGCGGAATCACCCTCTACAATAAAGATCTCACAATTTTTCGGATCCTTATCCGTACAGTCCGCAAGCTTGCCCGGAAGAGAAAGTCCGTCCAGAGCATTCTTTCTGCGGGTGAGATCCCTTGCCTTTCTTGCAGCATCCCTCGCACGGGAAGCAAGAATCGCTTTTTCCACTACCGCCTTTGCAACCTGCGGATTTTGTTCGAGGAAAATCTTGAAATATTCACTTAAGACACTGTTGACCGCACCTCTTGCCTCTGAATTTCCGAGCTTCTGCTTGGTCTGCCCTTCAAACTGCGGATCGGAGATCTTGATACTGATAATTGCGGTCAGACCCTCACGGAAATCATCTCCGTTCAGATTCTGCTCGGATTCCTTCAGCAGCTTATTCGTTCTTGCATAGTCATTCAGAGTCTTGGTAAGTGCTGCACGGAAGCCCTCGATATGAGTTCCTCCCTCAGGAGTCACGATATTATTGACGAAACCGTAGGTATTTTCCTTAAATCCGTCATTGTGCTGCATCGCGATTTCGACAAGTACATTATCTCTCTCGCCCTCACAGTAGATGACCTCGTTATAAAGTGAGGTTGAGCTCCTGTTCAGATACTGGACAAATTCCCGAATTCCTCCCTCATAATGGAAAACGCTCTCTCTTGCGGGATCTTCTCTCTTATCGCAAAAGCTGATTTTCAATCCCTTTGTCAGGAATGCCATCTCGCGAAATCTTCTTTTCAGGGTGTCAAAATCGAAATGAATGTCCTCAAAAATTTCATTATCCGGATAGAAAGATATCTTTGTGCCGTGCTTTTCCGGATCACAGTCGCCGACCACCTTCAGCTTATACATGGTCTTTCCGCGCTCATATCTCTGCTGGTAAATTTTTCCCTCATGGAAAATCTGAACCTCCAGCCATTCGGACAGAGCATTTACAACAGATGCGCCTACTCCGTGGAGGCCGCCGGATACCTTGTATCCTCCTCCTCCGAACTTTCCGCCGGCATGAAGCACGGTAAATACAACTTCAACAGCGGGAATGCCGGCCTTGTGGTTGATGCCGACCGGAATGCCGCGGCCGTTATCCTCAACGGTAACGGATCCGTCCTGCTGAATCGTAACTTCAATATGATCACAGGTACCGGCCAGTGCTTCATCGATGGAATTATCTACGATTTCATAGACAAGGTGATGCAGACCGCGCAGGGATGTAGATCCGATATACATGCCCGGTCTGATTCTGACTGCTTCCAGTCCTTCGAGGATCTGAATTTGATCCGCGCCGTATTCTTCATGATCTTCGATATTCATGTAATTCCTCCCTGTACTACCTGAAATGTACGATCTGCAGTGAATTCATTTCTTACAAATTCATCAAGTCCCGTACATGTAATCATTGTCTGTGTATTGGAAATGCATTGAAGCAGATACTTCTGTCTGTCACGATCCAGTTCCGAGAGCACATCATCCAGCAGCAGAATCGGTGTGTCATTGATATTATTCTCAATGACCCTGATTTCCGCGAGCTTCATGGAAAGTGCTGCTGTCCTCTGCTGTCCCTGAGAACCGAACATTCGCAGATCCATTTGATTTGCCTGAATAGCAATATCATCTCTGTGAGGACCTACCGATGTGATCTTCTGCCTGAGATCCGAGTCACGGGCTGCGATCTGTCTGTCTTCGTACATATCGATCTCCGTATTCGGCTCATAGACAAGATTCAGCTTTTCTCTTCCTCCCGACAGTCTCTCATGAATTTCCGAAACGATCGGCTCTATTTCTCTGATAAAAGCGATTCTTTTTTGAATGATCCGTGATCCGTACATACGAAGCTGATCGTCCCAGACACTCAGCTCTGTCATATTTTTTTCACGAAAAGAAAATTCCTTCAGCAGTCTTCCTCTCTGAGTCAGACATTTTGCGTAATTGGTGAGATCAGAGAGATAGATTTTATCTATACCGCTGATCAGCTGATCCAAAAATCTTCTTCGCTCGGAAGGACCGTTTTTAATGATATTCAGATCCTCGGGAGAAAAAAGGACAACGCTTGCCAGTCCGTAAATTTCGCCCGCCCGCACTGCCGGTATTCCGTTAATGGCAGCTCCTTTTTTTTTATTTTTCCTCAGATGCATATCTATGCGATACTGACTGTCATGCTTATTCAGCATCATCCGGACATGACTTTCCTCTTCCCCCATCCTGATCATCTCTCTGTCCTTTGCTCCCCTGTGAGATTTTGTCGTACAGGCAAGACAGACAGACTCGAGAATATTGGTTTTTCCCTGGGCATTCTGACCGTAAAAGATATTAATGCCGGGATCGGGCCGGATACTGAGCTCTTTTATATTTCTGAAATTTTTTAATTCGACGGATTCAACGTACAACTTTTATCTCCGTGCCATGAAAGGACACCACATCGCCGTCGTATAATTTCTTACCGCGTCTGGTATCAACTTCCCCGTTCACTTTTGCTTCTCCGTCCTGTATACATTCCTTGGCTTCTACGCCGTTTTCCACAAGACCCATAGCCTTAAGCAGCTGACCCAGCGTAATATATTCGCCTCTAAGCTTTAATTCTTCCATGATCTGCGCTTTCTTTAGTGAGTAAAATTAACCGGAAGGATCAGATAGGTATACTGCTCTTCCTCATCTCTGATAAAGCAGGGTGCCTTTGAGCTGACCATGTAGAGCGTGATCATCTCATCCTCAATTACCTTCAGTGCATCCATCATATAACGCGGGTTAAAACCGATCATGAGATTTTTACCCTCTTTTGACACAACGAGCTCTTCATTCATGGATCCGATCGGAGAGTCGATGTTCAGCTTCATGGAATCATCTCCGATATCGAAAATAATCGGCTTTTTGTCTCCCTCTTTTACAAAAAGAGATGCTCTGTCGATACAGCTTAAAAGCTCTCTCTTATTGACGGATACCTTTGTCTCGTAATCGGTAGAAATCATCTGATCCACACCGAAATATTCTCCGTCGATCAGTCTAGAGAGAACGATCGTATCCTCAAGCTCGAACATAATATGGCTGCCTGCAAAGAAAATGCGAACCGTATCATCCATTTCACCTGAAAGGATCTTGCTGATTTCATTCAGTGCCTTTCCCGGAACGATGACTCTGTACTCTCCGCACTCTTCCTTCAGTTCCACTCTTCTGATGGAAATTCGGTGTCCGTCAAGGGATGCAACCTTCAGATAACCGTCTCTGATCTCAAAGAGCTCACCAGTCATCATTTTATTTGCTTCACCGGTTGCAATAGAGAAAATTGTCTGTACGATCACTGATTTCAGAGTGTACTGAGAAAGTGTGATCGATTCTTCTCTCTCAATAGACGGAAGTGCCGTAAACTCATCTCCGGACTGTCCGCCGATCACAAATTTTGCCTTCTGGCAGGTGATCGTCACCGTGAATCTTTCATCTGTTGAAATCGTGATATCACTGTCCGGAAGCTTTCTGATAATGTCGGAGAACATCTTTGCTTCAATGGCAATAACACCCTCTTCTTCAATGATTCCCTTCACATGTGTCTCGATACCCAGGTCCATATCGTTTGTGGTGAAACGGATATCACCGTTTTTCGCCTCGATCAGGATGCACTGCAGGATCGGCATAGTTGTATGAACCGGTACTGCACGGATAGCAATCGTTACACTTTTTACGAGATCCGCCTTGGAACAAATGATTTTCATGAATGTGTTACTCCTTCGGTATTATGTATGATAAAAGAAAAAAATCAGAAGTCATCTTCTTAGGGGCTGTGGATATGTGAAAAAACGTTTGAAACGTTGGATTTCAGGGGAAAATCCGTATGGATAATCCTGTGAAAAAACTCACATTTTCATGTGGTCACTGTGTTTTTGAAAATAAAAACACTGCAGTTATACACATTTCTTCAACGTGGATAATGTGTATAAACACCGGAAATAAAGGGAATTTTACTCTTTGTCACAGTTATACACAAAGTTATCCACATAATATCTACAGAATGAACATCGTATCAGAAATTAGGAGTGAGCTTTTTCTTAATGGTCTCCACATTGTTCTTCGTTTCTGGGGATGTCTGCATTTCCTTTTCAATCTTCTTCTGTGCACTGATCACGGTTGTGTGATCTTTCTTATTTAAAAGATTTGCAATTGTAAGAAGAGAATCCTCAGTCATTTCTCTGCAGAGATACATTGCGATCTTTCGCGGGTAGACATAACGCTTCTCACGCTTCTGGCTCTTGATCTCTGCAGGTGTCAGATGGAAGTGATCTGCCACAATTTCGATGATCTTTTCGGAAGTGATCGTTCTGCTCTCCTCGGGAGAGATCAGATCCTTCAGGATTTCTTCAGCCAGATCCAGATTGACGGCGCGTTTTTCAAGCACGCTCTTTGCACGTACCCGGTTCAGACATCCCTCAAGCTCACGGATATTGGATTTCACGTTTTGTGCAATATAGTTCAAAACGTCATCGTTAATATGATAGCCTTCCGTCTCTGCCTTTTTCTTTAAGATAGCCATTCGCGTCTCGTAATCGGGAGCGGCAATATCGGCGATCAGGCCCATTTCCAGACGAGAGCGAATGCGCTCTTCCAGAATATCAAGATCCTTCGGAGGTTTATCCGAGGAGATGATGATCTGCTTCTTCGCTCCGTAAAGAGCCTCGAAGGTATGGAAAAATTCCTCCTGTGTACTTTCTTTTCCGATAATAAACTGAATATCGTCGATGAGCAGAACATCTATCTTTCTGTATTTATCGCGGAACTTGGACATCGCGGAATTGTTGCCGTTACGAATCGAGTCGATCAGCTCATTCGTAAAATCCTCGGATGTCACATAGAGAACACGTGCATTCGGATTATTCTGAAGAATAAAGTGAGCAATTGAGTGCATTAAGTGCGTTTTTCCGAGACCTACACCTGCATACAGATAGAGAGGATTGTAGATTTCGCCCGGTGATTCCGCTACCGCAAGAGATGCCGCATGAGCAAACATGTTATTGCTGCCTACCACAAAGGAATCAAAGGTATATTTAGGATTGAGATTCGCTGCACGCATGACATCACTGAAGGTATCTTCCTTCTTCTGCTGAATAGGATCATTCACAGCATCCGGTGTAATATAATGAATGTCCAGCTGAAGACCGGTGATGTGTGCGATGGCTTTTCTGATATGATCCTTATATTTTTTATTCAGAATATTGATACCGATTTCTCCGTTGTGGAAAATTAAAATCAGCATATCATCTCTGACGTCATGAATTTCCAGCGGAGTAAGCCAGGAATTGACAGATAATGAAGTCAGGCTCATTTCTGAGGTGACTTCATTTAATATTTCCTGCCAGTTTTCCTTTACAAGAGAAAGTGCGTCCATAAATGAAAAAAATCCTATCTAATCAAAAAGAAAGGCTTTTAAGAGCCTTATACGATGTCAAGAGGGTAGAAATCTCCTTTTAACCCTTATATCATATAATAGAACAAATGAGTTGTTTTTACAAGGTTTATGAGGCCAGATATGTGCTGCGTTTCCCGGTTGCTCAGTGCCTATTCGCTGAGAATCTTGCACCGTCAGAAGATGTATGCGCTCAGATGTGCTGCGTTTCCTGCTCGCTGCATGCGCTTATTCGCTCAGGCTCCGGCGCGAACTCGCCCGCAAAGCGGGCTCAGACATGCGCCCCGCCTTCGCTGCCAGCATGCAGCTCCCGACGGAAGCCTCGCAATATCATTCGCTGCATACATGCTTCTTCCGGTTCAGTATGGGAGCCTGCACGTGCTTTTTTCATGTATAGGCTACTCTTTCCGGTACGCTTAGGGAGCCTGCTAGTGATTTTTTATTGTACAGGCTCCACTTTTCGGAGAGGCAAGAGAGCCTGCAAGCACATTTTGCTTGTATGGGCTCCACTTTTTGGAGAGATAAGAGAGCCTGCAAGCACTTTTTGCTTATATAGGATCCAATTCAACAAGCACTTCGCCCTTGCTGCATACATCTTTCGGTGGCTGATCAGCTTTTGCTGTCTTAGTTCCGGAATAATTAGAACCTGCAATTGCATTATATTTCGATTCTGTTGAAAGAGATTATGTGAAATTAAGGTTTCATAAAAAACATATTATAATAAGAAGCAAATGATTTTTAGGAGGCGTGTGCGGGATCTTTTGATAGGGGGGCGCATTGTTTCAAGAGTGAGTTGGAGTAATAGAGAAAAGCGAGTATATAGAGGGAAGCGAGTAGTAGAGGGAAATAAGTAATAGCGGGAACCGAGTAATAGGGGATGTATTTTATTAGTACAGGGTAGAGATGTGAAGAAAAATGTGTATAAGATCGGAGTCTTATGGAACTTGTTTTGATTATACACATATACACAGAGCAGGTTCTGCACAGCATCAACGCCCTGAATAGACGGAAAAAATACAGGTTATAAACAATAAGAAATGAGATAACAACAGTTTATCCACAACTTATTCACATTGTGTGGATAAGTTGCGAAAAAACAGATATCCACACTCTTATAAAATAATAAGGTTTGTTAAGAGGTTTTTCTTGACAGTAAGAAAGTCGATAGATATAATGATAGGGCATTATTGAAAATTTATAACATTCTTTATGCGGTTATGCCGTATAAAGGAGCACAGAGCAGGGATTTTCCGTGTTCTGTAAAAATTTATAAGGGGTGAGACTTATGAGCAGAAAGATGACATTTCAGCCTAAGAAAATCTCACGCTCCAGAGTACACGGATTCCGTGCAAGAATGAGTACTAAGGGCGGAAGAAAAGTATTAGCTGCAAGAAGAGCAAAAGGAAGAAAAGTATTATCTGCATGATAATCCAAGACCACAGTTCCTGTGGTCTTTTCTTCTATACGGATAAGTTATGAAATATTCGATCGGTTTGAAAAAAAATGCTGATTTTTCCAGAGTTTACCGACGTGGAAAGTCAAAGGCAAACAAGCAGCTCGTCATGTATATTCTGAAGCGTCAGGATCAGATGAACAGGATGGGGATTTCTGTTAGTAAAAAGGTAGGAAACAGCGTAATCAGACACCGCATTAAAAGAAGAATGAAGGAAATTTACCGTCTGAATGAAGAAAAGTTCGGATCCGGATATGATATTGTGTTTATAGCCAGAAATGCAGCAGCTGAGGCCTCTTCCGAAGAACTCAGAAAATCTATGTTCCATCTGGCAGGGCTTCATCATATCACGAATGAGTAAATGTTTCGGATATCACTGCTGTTTTCTCTTAGAATTTCATTAATATAGATAGAGATATAGAGAAAAACTGTCAGAGGCGGAGTAAAATATGATTAGAAAAGTGATGATCGGAATGATTCACTTTTATCAGAGAAATATCTCTCCCTATAAGGGATATCACTGCCCATATGTGCCGACCTGCTCCAATTATGCGATTGAGGCAATTGAAAAGCACGGTCCCTTGAAGGGCGGATTGCTGGCACTGTGGAGGATCCTGCGGTGTAATCCTTTCTCTCACGGCGGATATGATCCGGTACCGTGACACTTTAGTTCATAGTAGCAGGTTGTCCTGCATGTTAAATAAGGAGGAAAAAAAGTGTATCGTGTATTAACCAAGAGCTCGACACCGATTATCGGATGGATCGCCATTTTACTGGGATTTTTGATGAACGGTATCTTCATTGTGCTCGGCAATATCGGAATCCCGAATGTTGGTATTGCCATTATTCTCTTTACTATCATCCTTTTGATGGCAATGATGCCGCTTCAGATCAAGCAGCAGAGATTTTCCAAGCTGAATGCGATCATGGCACCTGAGCTGCAGAGAGTTCAGGCAAAGTATAAGGGAAAAAAGGATTCTGTTTCTCAGCAGAAGCAGATGGATGAGACACAGGCTGTATATGCAAAGTATGGTGTAAGTCCTACAGGTTCCTGCGTTCAGCTGTTGATCCAGATGCCGGTCCTGTTTGCCCTGTATCAGGTTATCTACAGAATTCCGGGATACATTACCGTAATCGGAAACAGAATCAGTGAGGTCACTACACAGAGCGGCTTCGCAGAAAGTCTTACAAGCTTTGTATCAGGACTCGGTGATGCCACACTGACAAATACACTTGGTGACGGCAGTGCAAATCAGCTCATTGATACGGTTTATAAGATGAATACCACACAGTGGTCCAGCTTCCTTGAATATTCAAAAGAAGCTTCTTATTTTACGCAGCTGAATTCTCTGCATGATTATATTACCCGTGTAACCTCTTTCCTGACTCTGAATATTACGGATACACCTCTCGTAATTCTGAGAAATGCATGGACAAACAAGCAGTTCATCATGATCGTATGCGCGATCCTGATTCCGGCTCTTGCATGGTTTAC
Source organism: Lachnospiraceae bacterium (assembly GCA_030527595.1). Taxonomy (GTDB): domain Bacteria; phylum Bacillota; class Clostridia; order Lachnospirales; family Lachnospiraceae; genus Chordicoccus. The sequence continues at coordinate 11,661 of JAUNAN010000040.1, forward strand.
ACAGTGGCTGAATATTCGTATGATGCCGCAGGCTGCTACAGGAGATGCCAATGATGCCATGAGCCAGAGCATGAAATCTATGAATAATTTCATGCCGATCATGTCCGCCGTTTTCTGTTTTACACTTCCGACAGGTGTTGGCATTTACTGGATCACAAGTGCCGTTGTACGTGCGCTTCAGCAGTTCTTCATCAACAGACACCTGGATAAGGAGTCACCGGATGAGATCGTCAGAAAGGCACAGGAAAAAGCAAATAAGAAGCGTGCAAAGCAGGGTCTTCCGCCTCAGAAAATAACAGGTGCCGCTCATGTTTCCACACGTACACTGGAGGCTGACAGAAAGGCACAGGAGGAAGCTGCTTCAATCAAGAATGAGCAGAATAAGAAGAGAGTTCAGGATTCTACATCTTATTATAATCAGAATGCGAAGCCGGGAAGTATTGCTTCCAAGGCAAACATGGTAAAGCAGTTTGATGAAAAGAAAAGTAAAAAGAAGTAAGAGGTGAAGATAGTTATGGCATACCGTGAGTATACTGCAAAAACGATTGCCGAAGCGATCACACAGGCATGTGTAGAGCTCGGCATTACGTCTGACAAACTGGATTACAGCGTTGTTCAGGAACCGACAAACGGATTTTTGGGAATCGGCAGCAAGCCGGCAATTATTAAGGCCGGTGTGCGCAGTGAGCAGAAGAAAGCAGATACCGAGACTGTAAAAAAAGAGGAAAAGGCTGCTCCGAAAAAGGCTGCAGAAGAAACAGCAGCTGAGAACGCAAAAGAAACAGTGAAAGAAGCTTCCGAAGCGAAAAAGGTAATTACTTCCGATGAAATCGAGAAGCGCGCTGCAGCTGCAGCTGCCAGAGCAAAGAATGATCCGGAAGTGAAGGAAGAAAAGCCGGAGCGCAGAGAACAGAGTGACAGACGTCCGAATCGCAGAAGAAACGGCAGAAATGACCGCCGTGACAGTAGAAACGGCCGCGGCGACAGAAGAAACCGTCCCCTTCCGCCGGAAGTCAGAGAGGTTGAGGAAAAGCCGCATAAGCCTTCTGTTCCGAAGCCGGAGCGTGTTGTGACTCCGAAGACTGAGGAAGAAGTCGCTGCTATCAAAAAGATCGCAGAGGAATTTTTGAAGAGTGTCTTTGATTCCATGAAAATGGATGTCAAGATCACGATGGATTATAACATCAAGGAAGACAGTCTGAACTGCACCTTTGACGGCGAAGAGATGGGTATTCTGATCGGTAAGCGCGGACAGACCCTTGATTCTCTTCAGTATCTGACTTCCCTTGTGATCAATAAGACACAGAATGAATATGTCCGTGTGAAGCTTGATACAGAGGACTATCGTGTCAGAAGAACAGAGACGCTTCAGAATCTGGCAAGAAACATTGCATTTAAGGTAAAGAGAACGGGTCGTGCGGTTGCACTCGAGCCGATGAATCCGTATGAAAGAAGAATTATTCACTCTTCTCTTCAGAGCAATAGATATGTTGAAACCTACAGTGAAGGTGAAGAACCCTACCGCCATGTAATCGTGGCGCCGAAACATTGAGAGATACAATTGCGGCAATCGCCAGCGGAATGACAGCTTCAGGCATTGGAATTATCAGAATTTCAGGGCCTGAAGCTTTTCGGTTGCCTGCAGAATTATTCCGCGCAGGAAAGAAAGTAGAAAATCCGGATCTCGAGAAGCATCCGAATCTTTCGGTTTATGAATGGAAGGCGAACACGATACATTACGGTCATCTCTATGATGGTGATGCCTGTATTGATGAATGTCTGATCATGGCGATGCGCGCACCTCATACTTTCACCGGAGAGGATACGATCGAGATCAATTGTCATGGCGGTCTGTTTGTTATGCAGAGGATTTTATCCCTGGTGCTGAGACACAATGTAAGATCCGCGGAACCAGGAGAATTTACCAAGCGGGCATTTTTGAACGGACGCATAGATCTCACCGAGGCAGAGGCAGTCATGGATGTCATCAGCTCCCAGAGTGATGATGCACTGGAGAGCTCTGTTTCCCAGCTTGGCGGTTCTCTGAAAAATGAGATCACAGCCCTCAGATCTGTGATCATGGATGAGCTTGCCTTTATTGAAGCCGCACTTGATGATCCGGAGCATATGTCACTGGACGGATATGCCAACGAGCTGAAAAAGAAGATACAGCCCGTGAAGCAGCGTCTCTCATCTCTCATTTCTTCATTTCAAAACGGAAAAATTTTAAGAGAGGGAGTGATGACGGTCATCCTGGGCAAACCGAATGCGGGAAAATCCTCTCTTCTCAACGTTTTGACGGGTGAAGATCGTGCGATCGTAACCGATATTGCCGGTACGACCAGAGATGTACTGGAGGAAAATGTCACACTGGGAGGAATTAAACTTCGTCTTCTGGATACTGCAGGTATTCGGGAAACCAGCGACCGCATTGAAGAGATCGGTGTTGAGCGGGCTGTGAAATATGCAGGTCAGGCGGATTTGATTCTTTGTGTCATAGATTCTTCTCGTCCGCTTGATGAAAATGATGAGAAGATTCTGCAGATCATGAAAGGAAAACAGGCAGTTGTTCTTTTAAATAAGAGCGATCTGCATACCTATGTTTCCGAAAATGATATTAAGAGAAGAACGGATGCTGCTGTTCTTTCATTTTCAGCAAAGGAAAGAACAGGAATGGACGAACTGGCCGAGACGATCCGCGGTATGTTTTTTGGAGGAGATGTCTCCTTTAATGAGCAGGTGATCCTTACTAATGTGCGTCATAAGGAAGCGGCGGAGCGGGCAATGCATTCGATCAAGCTGGTAGAGGATAGCATCGATATGGATATGCCGGAAGATTTTTATACGATTGATCTGATGGAAGCATATCGTCTCCTTGGCGAAATAATCGGAGAATCTGTTGAAGAGGATCTGGTAAATACGATATTTGCAAAATTCTGCATGGGAAAGTAACGGGAAAAAAGAATGGCATATGTCAGAGAAAAATATGATGTTGTAGTTGTAGGCGGCGGTCATGCGGGATGTGAGGCGGCTCTTGCCTGTGCAAGACTGGGATTTCAGACAGCTATGTTTGTGATCAGCTGCGAATCCATCGCAATGATGCCCTGCAACCCCAATATCGGCGGCAGCTCCAAGGGACATCTGGTCAGGGAACTGGATGCGCTCGGCGGAGAAATGGGTAAAAATATTGATAAGACCTTTATTCAGTCAAAGATGCTGAATAAATCCAAGGGACCTGCGGTACATTCACTTCGTGCACAGGCGGATAAGGCAAAATACAGTGCTTCGATGAGGAGGATCATCGAAAATCAGGAAAATCTTACCGTAAAACAACAGGAAGTTACCGGAATCCTCACGAATCACGATGATGTTTTGGAAGGGGAGTTTTTGGACAACTGTTACTCTTCCACAGGCAGCGATGTGCATAAAGTTTCTGACAACAGTGAATTATCCACTATTAATCCAGAAAATACTGTGAATACTGTGGATAACACGGAAAAAATTATAGGTGTCAGAACCTCGAGCGGAGCTGTTTATCTTGCGGATGCCGTTATCCTCTGCACCGGCGTTTACCTGAAATCAAGGTGTATTTACGGCGATGTCAGTATGCATACCGGACCGAACGGTCTCATGGCTGCCAATTATCTCTCGGATTCTCTCCGCGCTCACGGAATTGAACTCACCAGATTTAAGACAGGAACGCCCGCAAGAATAGATAAACGTACGATCGATTTCTCAAAAATGGAGGAACAGTTCGGAGATAAGAAGGTCGTACCGTTTTCCTTCTCCACAGATCCGAAAGATGTACAGATCGAGCAGGAATCCTGCTGGCTGACTTATACAAATGAAGACACGCACAGGATCATCCGCGATAATATCGACCGCTCTCCTCTTTACTCCGGTGTGATTCAGTCTACGGGACCGCGTTACTGTCCGTCCATTGAGGACAAGGTTGTAAGATTTTCCGACAAACCGAGACATCAGGTGTTTATTGAGCCTGAAGGCAGTTACACTAATGAGATGTATATCGACGGAATGTCAAGTTCTATGCCCGAGGATGTTCAGGTAGCTATGTATCGCTCGGTAAAGGGACTTGAAAATGCAAAAATTGTTCGCAATGCCTATGCGATCGAGTATGATTGTCTTGCACCCAAGCAGTTGAAAAATACACTGGAATTTAAGAATCTGTCCGGACTTTTTTCAGGAGGTCAGTTTAACGGCAGCTCCGGTTACGAGGAGGCAGCGGCACAGGGACTGATTGCCGGAATTAATGCAGCAATGTATCTGAAAGGCGAGGAACCTCTCGTTCTTCTCCGCTCGGATGCCTATATCGGTGTGTTGATCGATGATCTGGTTACAAAAGAGAACCATGAGCCCTACAGAATGATGACCAGTCGTGCGGAATACCGTCTTCTTTTAAGACAGGATAACGCAGATCTGAGATTAAGAAAGTTCGGGCATCGCGTTGGTCTGATCACAGATGAACAGATGGAACAACTTACAGTCAAAGAAAAACGTATTTCGGAAGAAATCGAGCGTGTTAAGCATGTAAATATCGGTACAAGTGAAAAAATACAGAATATTCTGAAAATACATAACAGCACAAGACTGGAGTCTGGTACTACTCTTGCCGATTTGATTCGCCGTCCGGAGCTTGATTACGAAAAACTGGCAGATATTGATCCACATCGTCCCGATTATCCTGATGATGTTGCGGAGCAGGTGAATATTGAGCTGAAATATGAAGGATATATAGAGCGTCAGAAGCGTCAGGTTCATCAGTCCTCAAAAATGGACATGAAGAAAATTCCCGCTGATATCGATTATGATCAGGTATCCTCTCTTCGCTTGGAAGCAAGACAGAAATTAAAGGAATTCAGACCTCAGAATATCGGTCAGGCGGGACGTATTGCCGGCGTGACTCCGGCAGATGTTTCTGTTCTTATGGTATACCTGAGAAAAACGAGAGGAGGTATAGGATGACTGAGATCCGGTCAAATCGTATTCAATATATTGAGAATTTATTTCTCAATCACGATGTTACAATTTCGAAAACCCAGGCGGAAAAATTTTATGATTTCTATTCCTTACTGATAGAAAAAAACAAGAGTGTCAATCTTACTGCAATTACGGAATTTGAAGAGGTCGTGATCAAGCATTTTCTTGATTCGGTATCACTTGTTCGTAATATCTCTATGGAAAATGTAAAGCTGATGCTCGATCTGGGAACCGGTGGAGGTTTTCCAGGGACACCGATTAAGATGCTTTATCCACATATTGACATTACTTATGTGGATAGTGTTGATAAGAAACTGAAATTCATTTCCGAATGCTGTGAAAAGCTGGATCTCGGTGAAGCCAAGATCTGTCATGCAAGAGCTGAGGATCTGGCACGTGATGCAGAGTATCGTGAAAAATATGACTTATGCACATCACGTGCAGTTGCAGATCTTTCCGTGCTTTCCGAGTACTGTATTCCGTTTCTTCATGAAAATGGAATTTTTGCTGCCTATAAGTCCGGAGACTCAGAAGATGAAATCAACGGTGCGAAGCCTGCGATCAAGGAGCTGGGTGGAAAAATTATCGATGTTGATGAGTTTGAATGGGAAGGTATGCACAGAAAAATCGTTCTTATCAACAAAGTGAAGAAAACACCGGCAAAATATCCGAGAAAAGCCGGAGTTCCAAAGAAAAATCCTCTTGGAAAATAACCACATTCTGTGGATAAAATGTGGATAAGTATTGCATGTCTAAAAAATCTATAAGTGAATATATAGTTTAATTAATGACGAAGTGAAATACGCTATTCTTAGATGTTGTTCGAGAATAGCGTATTTTTTTATTCT
>JAUNAN010000151.1 GCA_030527595.1 Lachnospiraceae bacterium
CATTTGGCCTCAGCCTTTTGCTTGGTCTGTCAGCGATTCCGTTCTCGGTAGCAGCTGATGATTCCGGCACATCAAGTGCATCGATCAGCGAACACGGAATGACAGTCAATAAGACGGTTGAGGACAAAGGAAACGGAAATTATGAGATCACTCTCGAGGCCTTTGCAACCGGATCTTCCGTGACAACCGTGGAGAAGAAAGAAAAACCGACTGATATTGTTCTGGTACTGGATCAGTCGGGTTCCATGGACTACAGTATGACGAAGTATGACTTCAATGCGTACACAGGGTGGGAGAGAGAGAACAACAATCTGTATTATTACAGGGCAAACACCGGTTGGAATGATTTGTGGTATCAGCTGGAGGATGGAAGTTATGTCTCTGTTTCTGTGACAAGAGATTTCATGTATGAGGAACTTTCATCTTCAACTAACTCGTATCTGTATAGTAATTACCGAAATAGTCTGTATGGACAGGTAAATGGTGAATATGTACGTGTCTATTTGGAGCGTTCTGGAAACGGTGGCAATAGGAGATATACCTACTCGGTGAACGGAAGGACTGTTACGGTTCAAGGCAATAACACGATTCCTAATTTATCTCAGATACTAGATGAAGATAAGTTATATTCTCCAAATAATTACCGCTATACCTATTCCTATACGGATGAAGATGGAGACAGACATGTCATTACAGAATCCGAAGGAATGTATACGGAAGTAACGGATCCCGTCTTTTATTATAGGAGCACGGTTTCTGGATATAAAAGAATCGATGCCCTGAGAGAGGCTCTCAACAGCTTTGTCGCCTCTGTTTCAAGCAAAGCAGCAGGTGAGGACGGAATTGCCGGGACTGCTGATGACGTAAATCACAGAATCGCAATGGTCGGATTTGCATATGGCGATAACTATCCGAATCATATGTATGAAAATACAGAATTATTTATCGGCTCCCAAACATATACATATGGAAGCTCGGCTGAGGGACAGTATAGCAGTGCGTTCCAGGATATGAATAAGACCACCGGGAAATCGAACGTAGAGAGTTCAATTCGTATACTTAGTGCAAACGGAGCAACAAGGACCAATCTCGGTGTGGAGATGGCTCAGGGCATCCTGGATGCAAATCCGGTTCCTCAAGGTGAGGAGAGAAACCGGGTTGTAATCGTATTTACGGATGGAGTGCCGGGAGACACAGGATATGATCAAACTGTTGCCAATTCTGCAATTACAGCAGGTGATGCGATAAAAAGTGATGCGACTGTTTATACCGTCGGTATCTTTGACGGAGCGGATGCAACGTCTGCAGGAAGCCAGTCTGGAAGCCAAACGCAGAAGGCCAACTGGTTTATGCAGCAGCTGTCCTCCAACAACGGAACGGTTCAGACTCCGAGCTACTATCTTTCTGCAGGAGATGCGGAGACACTTTCAAATATCTTCCAGCAGATTGCGGAACAGATTCACAGCACCGGCGGCTCCTCATCTACACTGAATGAGGAGGCTGTTGTAAAGGATATTATTTCTCCGCAGTTCTCTCTGCCGGAGGGAGCCGATGTAAGTGCCATTACCTTTGAGTCTTATTCGTATATCGGAGGTGGCACGGACCAGTCATCCAGTTGGAAGAGGGATGATGATGATGATGATCCTGTGTTGGAGAATGTTAGTGCATCTATTAGAAGCACTGGGACTAACACAGGAAGTATAGATGTCACAGCAAATAATACGGTCGATGTGACCGGCTTCGATTTCTCCGGAAATTATGTCGGCTACGATAAGAAGACGGAAGATGGAGTAACTACCGAGACGCCTCGCGGTCATAAGCTTGTCATCAAGATTCCGATTACAGTAAGGCCGGAGTTTCTTGGCGGCGAGAATGTCAAGACCAATACAGATGCAGCGATCTATGCCACCATAGATTCAGAAGAGGCGATCATCAAATTCCCGCAGCCTACCGTTAATGTACCGCTGGCGAATATTTCACTTACGCCTGCAGAGGTAAATGTTTATCTGGGGGAGAGCTCGGAGAATATTGACAATTACATTATTCAGGGATCTGAGATCACTCTGACAACACCGGCAGGCGGAACGGTTACGCTTGATACCACAAGGCCGGATCTCAACTGGGGTCTTGAGGACTGGATGAATGAGTATGCGACGGTGACAGTGACGCCGGAGCATGAGGTCAATACATTTATTACGCAGGATCTGACAAATGTTTATAAGGTCACAGCATCTATTGAGTCCGGAAGTTTAGGAAAGCATACAGCAACAGCCAATGAACAGGCACATGTTTTCAAACCGACGCTCACCTATGAGGATGTATATGTATATTACGGTGAGGAGGAACCGACGGTCTTTACTGTTGTGAACGAGAAGTGGTCACATACGCATGACGGTGTGGAAGAAACGGATGAGCAGGCAAACAATACCGATCACGGGATGAGCGGACAGAAGCCTGAGTTGAAGCTTACCTATTCAATACCGGAAACTGCGGTTGATGCGGATCGCAAGATCAATGTGACGGAGGATATTCCCGTTAAGGTCACAGCTGCAATCGAAAAGCCAAAGCAGGATGGTGAAGGAACCGAGCTCAGAGATGTTACGGAATATACGAAGTTCGTGCATCAGGACTGCGGTACAACAAATCCTGACTGCACCTGGGAGAAGTTGAAAAACACGAATACGCCCAATGATCCCGCCTTCCTGCTTCATGTCATCTATGGACAGCTGGAGATCACAAAGGTAGATGCGGATGAGAAAGACTCGGATGGCAATTACAAGCGCCTCGAAGGAGCTGTGTTTGAAGTCACCGGCTCAGACGGAAAAACTACCATTCAGGGAACGACAACCGAAGACGGAACAGTGATCATCGAACCTCTGAAGAGTGATACCTATACGGTGAAGGAAATCTCCGCACCTGCGGGCTATTCCCTTACTCAGGACGAGATCAAGGATGTAACGATCGTCCTTCGCGATGATACAGATCCGACCAAAGTCGTGCGAAAGGTAACAAGGCTTGTAAAAGACCAGAAGCTGTACGCACTTCCCAACTCCGGAAGCTCCGGAACCTACATGTTTACAATCGGCGGTGTAGCCGTAATGATGACTGCACTCCTGTTATTACTGTACAAGCGACAGAAAGAGAGGAGGGCATAAATAAGGGGATTGTAAAAAAGAGTAACTTATCAACCAATATATTTTTTGAGACTGTTTCAAAGTCTGTGTAAACTCAAAAATACTGACTTAAGATGTTGAA
>JAUNAN010000152.1 GCA_030527595.1 Lachnospiraceae bacterium
GTGAGAACGCTGGCAGCGGAGGAGTGAATTAGCAGAGGAATGAATTAAGAAACGGGACGCCGTGCGTCAAAAAGGAGACAGAAAAATCCATGGATTTTCCTGTCTCCTTTTTTGAAATAATGCTGCAAACCTGCAGGCATCGCAGATCGATTCTGTTCGGGGTGCGTGAGCACAGTTTCAGACAGCACCGTTCAACCTGCTGCGGTGTATCTGTTTTCAGAGAAGCGGCTCTTCACAAAGAGCGGGACATCGCCGGCGGCAAAGGAAAGAGAGCCGTAATAGGGACCGGTCGCACCGCCCGTCGTCTTGTAGGTGCCGTAATAATAGTCGTCATAGTCCTCGTTTCCGAAATACCAGCCTTCATCGAATGCCGAATTATAGGTGACAGCCAGAATTTCTCGGATCTCATCCGGATCCGTGATCACGATCTCTTCTTCGGATTCCGCATAGTATGCATCGGAATAGATGTAGCTCGTTTCGGATACAAGGTGTACGATCGTCAGCTCCTCAATATCAGAGGGTTCCGGATAAGACTTGATCCAGAGACCGGTTTCCCTCAGAAAATCTGACGTGTGCGAGTAGCTCTCGTATACCGGATAGGAGCGGCTCAGAGAGCTGTCTTTGTAGCTGACCGTCAGCATGCCGACGGGATGCTCCGACGAAGCAAGGGTATAATCATAATTCTGAAGGTCGGCTGTGTATGCATTTTTAAGAAGCGTATAGTATTCACCGGTCACGGTCTGAGTGCCGTAGGTCGTGTGATAGGTCAGAACCACCTGCTCCGACTCCGCATTCTCGGCAGTGATCGGGAAACGGCTGTTCTTGTATTCGGAGGAGCTCAGAATCGCATTGAGTGACTCTGTATCCGCCTGGGAGCGCGGAAGCAGGTAGGAACGACGGATTTCTTTACCGTTTTTCATTCGGTAGAGCACGGAGATGTAAATTCCGCTGTCGGTATCTTCCTTCAGGGCGTCAATGGCGGTCTGTGCGAGTTTCTCTACAGAGGTGATATCCGTGAGATACATGGTGTTTTCAGCGAAATAGTTTGTGTTGTAACTGTAGCGTCCTTCGGCCTCATAGATCGAATAACCGTCCTCCACGTACAGCGCACAGCTCTCCACGCTGCTTTCATCCGGGAGGTAGGAATCAAAACCGGACAGATCGAGGCGGTAGAAGAGGGAGAGACCGATCACCAGGACTGCTGCGCCGAGCGCAGGAATCAGGCTGCGGAAGCCGGCCAGGAAATCTCTCTCGAACAGCATCTGCAGGATGACCGCGGTGAGCAGAGTGACAAGTACCATGCAGAATAGATCCCATACCATGGAAGCGGAAGAACCGTCGATTATGGTACTGAAGAAGGCAAGTCCGGAGATCAGACCTGCGATAACACTGGTCATGATGCGGACCGTAATGCGGATCGGCCTGAAGATAATTGCAGTGCCTGCCGATTCCGGCTTTCTTATTCTCCAGCTTACGAGTACGCAGACAAGAATGACTGCGGCTGTGACGAGTGCCCGTACGTCATAAGGAAGTGCGGCCCGCATACTTTCGGCTAAAGAGGCACCGGACAGATAGCCGGTCTCCTCCAGCGAATAGAGAGCGGCATTCTGCGCCGGGATCAGGTAATTGTAGACGGCGGATACCTTCGGCTCCAGGAAGTAAGACACATAGGTGCTGTAGTACAGAGAGCGATAGCCGTCTACGAGAATCAGCACGACGTATTCCACAAAGAGCAGAAATGCAGAGCCGAGAATTGCCCAGATCAGTGTCCCGGTCCACATGACCGCAAGGAGTGCCGCGTGATAAACGCCGAGGAATAAGATCAGGCACCGGATAAATCCGGCAAGGGCCTCGGCCGCAAGTGCCCGCGTCAATGCGCCAAAGGGGAGCGCTGCAAGAAGGCCGACTGCCAGCATGAGCAGGTAGCTGATCACATAGATCAGGATCCCGTTTAGGTAAATAGAAACAAAGCGCATTTTCCCGGATACCGGCTGACTGAAATAGAAATCCAGTTCCCGGCGGCTGAACAGCCATGAGAATCCCTGTATTGCAAGCAGGACCCCGAGAAGGATCGCAATGATGAAAACGGGACTTGTCAATCCGAAGAAATACTGTGTGGTACTGAGGATCTGAGTGGTGTATGCGGAGGAGCTGTGATCCCAGCTTCTGCTCACATCCATAAGTCCGATCAGCATGCCTGCGACAAAAATCAAAAAGTGAAGGAAGAGGGCAATCGCAAGAACCCAGTTCCTGCGCCGGAAAAGATCCTTTTCCAGCTTCAGAAGATTATTCGAAAATGAGCGATCTGACATCATAGCCGGCCACCTCCGTTTCGCTTATAAATATTTCCTCCAGAGTGAGCGGAAGCATCTCCAGGAAGATCGTGGGATACGGCGCAAAGGCATGACGGATCTCGTCCTCTGTACCGCGAACCACAAGGGTGTGAAGACGTCCCCGTGTCTCCTGCTTTACGATCTTCAGAGAGGAAAAGGCGGCATCCGCATCCCGTTCCTTCTCGAATACGCACTGGAGCTTCAGACTCTCGAGTTTCATGTCATTGATATTTTCGGAAAGAAGAATTCCGCCCCGGTGAAGAAGCCCGACATGGTCACAGATATCCTCTAATTCCCTGAGATTGTGGGAGGCAATGATCGGCGTGAAATCCCGCTCTGTCATGTCCGAGGCGAAGAGACTCTTGACTGCCTGGCGGACAACCGGATCCAGCCCGTCAAAGGTCTCGTCACAGATGAGATAGCGGGTACCTGCGGAGAGACCGAGGATGAGAGCGGTCTGGCGCTTCATGCCCCGTGAGAATCCGCGGATGGGACGATGGAGATCGAGAGAGAAAGCTTCGGCAAGGTGCTCAAAGCGCTCTGTGTCAAAATTTCTGTAAAGCTGCCGGTAGTATCCGCACATGCTTAAGAGTGTGGCATTCGGAAGAAAATAGGGGTCATCCGGAACAAAAAAGAACTGTTCTTTCTGCAACGGGTCATCTCCGACAGGCTTCTCATCCAAAAGGATCGAGCCTGTATCTGCCTTCAGAATTCCCAGGATCAGACGGAGAAGCGTGCTTTTGCCTGCACCGTTTGTACCGATAAGACCGAAGATCTCATTGTCTTTTATAGAAAGAGAAATATGATTCAGTGCCTTCACGCTGCCGAAGGATTTTGTCAGATCGGAAATCTCAATCATGATATACCTCCTCGTATAGTATCTTTTAGATACCATATTTCTATATCAATTTAATAGTT
>JAUNAN010000153.1 GCA_030527595.1 Lachnospiraceae bacterium
CCGTAACGGCAGCCATGGCGGACGGAACCGGATTGAAGCAGTTTGCGCTGCAGCACCCCGGCAGATTTTTTGATGTGGGGATCGCAGAGGAACATGCGGTGACGTTTGCTGCCGGTCTCGCTGAGGGCGGTCTTGTTCCGGTAGTCGCAATGTATTCCACCTTCCTGCAGAGGGCTTATGATCAGGTTCTTGAGGATGTCTGTCTTCAGAATCTGCATGTGATATTTGCAATAGATCGTGCGGGCATCGTGGGACAGGACGGAGAGACCCATCAGGGTGTCTTCGATGTTTCTTTCCTCACGGAGATGCCGAATCTTACTGTGATCGCACCGAAGAATGCGCTGGAGCTGAAGAGCGCACTTCACCATGCGATTCATGATCTGAATGGACCGGTTGCGATCCGCTACGGCAGGGGAGCAGCATCCTGTGCGTTTGAAAACCATAATCAGACGATGAAGGAGCATCGCTCCGAGCTTCTGATCGACGGATCGGATGCAACCATCTTTGCGGTCGGTGCTATGAATGAAGTGGCAGGACAGATCTGCGAGGAGCTTAAGACCGGTTACGGCGTTTCCTGCGGTCTGGTCAATGTCAGATATCTGAAGCCCCTGGACACCAAAACCCTGCTGAAATATGCAGAGAAGGGGCCGATCATTACGCTGGAGGATAATCAGAAGATCGGCGGCTTCGGTCAGCAGGCTGCTGCCTGTCTTCAGGAGCATGGCGTATCGACAAAAACGCTGATCCTTGCGGTCGGAGACCAATTCGTTACGCATGGAAAACCGGATGTTTTGATGCATGCTCTCGGCCTCAGCAAAGATACTGCGGTTGAAAAAATAGCCTCATTTCTGGGCATAAACCGCATTTAAGGAGATTATGAATGTTTAAAGTGCGTGCAGTCAGCGGCGTGATCCTGGTAGCGATCGCGCTGGCAACGATACTTGCGGGAGGACCGGTGCTGATCGTGACTCTGCTGTTTTGCTCGGTGATGGGAATGCAGGAATATTTCAAGGCAACCGGAGCCGCGGAAGGCAGGATCGATCAGTTCGGAAAAATAAGCCCGCTGACAGCGGCAGCCTTTCTAGGTGCAGTATGCTACTATGTGCTGCTGTTCCTGGGACAGGAGAAGTGGTACGGTCCGGAGATCGTGCTGACACTGCTGCTTATTCTGGCAGTATATGTATTTACTTTTCCGAAATATAAGGCACCGCAGGTCGCAGCTGTATTCTTCGGACTGGTCTACGTTGCGGTCATGCTCGGTTTTATTTATCTGACCCGGGCAGAGGAAAACGGACAGATTACGGTATGGCTGATCTTTCTCTCCTCCTGGGGAGCGGATACCTGCGCCTATCTGGCAGGCCGTGCCTTCGGAAAACATAAAATGGCACCGGTCCTTAGTCCTAAGAAATCTGTGGAGGGTGCCGTCGGCGGCGTGATCGGAGCCGGCATTCTGGGTGTGATCTTTTCACTGGCTTTTAACGGCGGTGAGATGATGGCAGTCTATCTGATTACCTGTGCCTGCGGCGCTTTGATCTCTATGATCGGGGATCTGGCGGCATCTGCAGTCAAGCGGGATCACGGAATTAAGGACTACGGTACACTGATTCCGGGACATGGCGGAATTCTTGACCGCTTCGACAGCGTGATCTTTACCGCACCCGTGATCTATTGCCTGACACAGCTTCTTATGTAAGGAGAGCGCTTTTCAGGCGGCGATGAAGCAGACGATGTGTTTGAAACACAGCTTCTTATAAAAGGGAAGTGCTGCAAGTATGAAGGGGATTCTTTTGTAACAGGGGAGTATCTGCAGCGTGAAATGGATTTATGCGATTTTGATTTTTTCCGTGCTCGTTTTATTTCATGAGTTCGGTCACTTTCTCTTTGCCAAGCTGAACGGTGTGGAGGTAGAGGAATTTTCATTTGGCTTCGGCCCGCGGCTTCTGTCCACGGTACATAACGGGACAAGGTATTCACTGAAGCTGCTCTGGTTTGGCGGATCCTGCCTGATGAAGGGCATGTACGAGGAAGGAGAAGAGGACGAATTCTACACAGAGGACGGAAGAGAAATGTCCTTCCGCGAGGCTGTCGGACTTCTTGCCGAGAAGGAGAGGACGCCCGAGCCCGGTTCTTTTAACAGTGTATCGATAGGAAGACGTGCGGCGATTATTTTTGCCGGCCCGCTCTTTAATTTTCTTCTCGCTTTTTTCTGTGCCGTGATCGTAACGGGGACAGTCGGCTATGACCCGGCAGTGATCACCTCCGTAGAAGAGGGATCGCCTGCCGCAGAAGCGGGCTTAAAGGCCGGGGATGTAGTTACTTCATTTATGGGAAGCACGATCCGGGTGGGCAGAGAGCTCTCGGACTGGAATACCTTCCATTCCTTACAGGAAAATGAAACCGTCAGCATGAAAGTTCAAAGAGACGGGGAAACGCTCGATCTTTCCTTTACACCGGAAGTGATCACGTATATGCGGATCGGTATTACCTACCAGCCGGATGACGGACAGGCATACGTACTCAGCGTGGTGGAGCAGTCTCCGCTAGCGGAGGCGGGGATCAAAGCCGGAGATGTCATTACAGCCATCGACGGCACGGAAATCGCCTCAGGACAGGCAATGTCGGAATACTTTTCCGCTCATCCTCTTACGGACGCTCCTGTTACGATCAGCTTCCTGAGAAACGGAACAGTCTCCGAAGCGGAGGTCACACCGGTTGCTCAGACATCCATTCACCTTGGATATACCTACAACGGAACCAATACCAGGGAGAAGACATCCGCGATCAATGTTATCAAATACAGCTTTATTGAAATCGATTACTGGATCCGGCTTGTGCTGAATTCTCTGAAGGGCATGTTTACCGGTCTGTTTACCGTGGATGATCTCTCCGGACCGGTCGGCATTGTCGACACGGTGGGACAGACCTATGAGTCGGTAAAAGACGACGGAACACTTCTGATCCTGATGAATATGCTCTATCTGGTGATCATGCTCTCGGCAAATCTCGGCGTTATGAATCTGCTGCCGATTCCGGCGCTGGACGGAGGAAGACTTCTCTTTCTGCTGATCGAGGCAGTCAGAGGAAAGCCGATGAACAAGCGCGCCGAAATGATAACACAGGTCATAACGGTCGTGCTTCTGCTGACACTGATGATCTATGTCATGTTTCATGATATTTCGAGACTTTTATAAATTCGCCGATTGTAAAATGAAGTTGCACACTTAATACAAAAAATGATCCACAG
>JAUNAN010000154.1 GCA_030527595.1 Lachnospiraceae bacterium
AACAGAGCAAATATTTTGCTCTGTTTCTGATAGAAAATGCCAATAATAAGTGTTTTTAGGAGAGCTTCATGTCACCGTCTTTGACCCAGCCTGCTTTTCTGCAGAAGTAATTAATTGCAGGTGCCAGGACAGCCGGAAGAATGAAGCAGATCAGAATAAGTCCGATCCAGTCAAATGCCGTGATCGCAGCCTTTGTGCCCTCGGAGACGTCATTGATCCATCCGGTGTAAACGCCGATCTGACCAACGAAGCCGCAGGTTCCCATACCGGAGGATACGGCAGCGCCGTCCATTCTCAGCTTGAAAATGCAGGTTGCGATCGGTCCCGTAATAGCGGAGGCAAGTGTCGGTCCGATCCAGATGCGCGGATTTTTGACAATATTGCCCATCTGCAGCATGGAGGTTCCGATTCCCTGTGATACCAGTCCACCCCACTTGTTCTCAGGAAATGACATAACAGCAAAACCAATCATCTGAGCACAGCAGCCTGCAACGGCAGCGCCTCCGGCAAGACCTGTCAGGGACAGGGCCGCACAGATCGCGGCTGAGGAGATCGGGAGAGTCAGTGCAACACCGACGATCACAGAGACCAGAATACCCATCAGGAACGGCTGAAGCTCTGTTGCCCACATGATCAGGCTGCCGATCTGCATGGCTGCAGAACCGAGAGCCGGTGCCCACCAGGCAGCAAGTCCGACACCTACGCCGATCGTCACGAGAGGTGTGACAAGAATATCGACCTTTGTCTCTTTGGAGACCATTTTGCCGACTTCGGATGCAATAATTGCTACGAAGAGTACGGCAAGAGGGCCGCCTGCTCCGCCGAGTGCATTAGAAGCAAATCCGACAGTCGCAAGAGAGAAGAGGACGAGAGGCGGACAATGCAGTGCATAGCCGATGGCAATGGCCATAGCGGGACCGCTCATCGCCGTTGCAAGACCGCCGACCGTGTAATCAGCGCCTCCGATGGTAGCGACGGTATTTGTCAGTGCGGAGATATGCAGCTGTGTACCGAGCGTGTTGATGATCGTTCCGATCAAAAGAGAACAGAAGAGACCCTGAGCCATTGCTCCTAGGGCATCGATTCCGTATCTCTTGACGGAAATTTCAACATCCTTTCGTTTCAGAAATGCTTTGAATTTTTCCATAATATTCCCCCTGGTAATAGAAAGGTGCAGTCCCGTTCCGGGACTGCGGGTACTGTATGGTGATTTGACACCTGTCTTTACACCTGATGTCGAATTATAGACATGATAAAACGGGATGTCAAGAATAATAAAAAGATTTTGCCGGGTATATCATTTTGACTTTGCGGGATATTTGGAGATGCCTTTACAATCATGAGGCAATCAGGTAAAGTGGTAAAGAATAACTCCGTCTCCGGGACGGCTGTAAATGCCTGCACGGAAAACCGGCCGGCAAAAAAATATGAGAGGGGGATTTTTCCTATATTATGAATGATAAGAAAAAGAGCGGAATCGGTCAGAAGATCGCCATGGCTGCCGTGATCGTGTTCATTATCGTCTGCGGTTTCATCGTGGACAAGGATACGGTTCAGCAGTCTGCATGGGCACTGGTTCCGCCGATCATCGCCATTGCATTGGCACTCATTACAAAAGAGGTGTACAGTTCGCTGTTCATCGGTATTTTGACAGGTGCCCTGTTTTACTCCGGATACAGCTTTGAGGGAACGCTGATGCACATCTTCAGTGACACCGTCGTTGCTGCGGACGGCACAGAAACTACCTATGGTATTATTTCTGTACTTTCCGATTCCTACAACGTGGGTATTCTGGTCTTCCTGGTCGTTCTGGGAGCGATCGTTCAGCTGATGAACCGCACCGGCGGATCTGCTGCCTTCGGCAACTGGGCTTCTTCCAGAATTAAGTCCAGAAAGGCTGCCGAGTGCACAACGGTGCTTCTCGGTGTTCTCATTTTCATCGATGACTACTTTAACTGCCTGACAGTCGGTTCTGTTATGCGCCCGGTTACGGATAAACATCACGTATCCCGTGCAAAGCTTGCGTATCTGATCGATGCGACAGCAGCTCCGGTATGTATCATCGCTCCGATCTCCTCATGGGCAGCTGCGGTATCCGGCTTTGTCGAGGGACAGAACGGTATTTCTCTTTTTATTAAGACGATTCCGTATAACTTCTACGCACTGTTCACGATCTTCATGATGTTCCTTATGATCTTCCTCGGCCTCGAGTACGGCCCGATGAAGACACATGAGCTGAATGCGCTGAAGGGAGATCTGTATACAACAGAGGATCGTCCTTATGCGGATGCGGAGAAGAAGAGACTGCGCACGGACGGACATGTGATCGACATGCTCTTCCCGATCGCTGTTCTGATCATCTGCTGCGTCATCGGCATGATTTATTCCGGCGGCTTCTTTAGCGGAGAGTCCTTCATTGATGCCTTTGCAAACTCAGATGCTTCCATCGGTCTGGTTCTGGGATCCGCAAGCGCGATCATTATTACGATCGTTTTCTATCTGATCCGCGGCTCCCTGTCCTTCAAGGACTGCATGGACTGCCTGCCGCAGGGCTTTATGGCTATGGTTCCGGCAATTCTGATCCTGACCTTTGCATGGTCTCTGAAGTCCATGACTGACAGTCTCGGTGCCAAGGAATTCGTCGCAGGTGTGATCGCAGGATCCGCAGGCAGCTTCGTCAGCTTCCTGCCGTTCATTATTTTCCTGATCGCTGTGTTCCTGTCCTTTGCAACAGGTACCTCCTGGGGAACCTTCGGAATTCTGATCCCGATCGTTGTTGCGATCTTCGAGAGCACCGACCCGACGATGATGGTTCTGTCCATGTCTGCCTGCATGGCAGGCTCTGTCTGCGGTGACCACTGCTCGCCGATCTCTGATACGACGATCATGTCCTCTGCGGGCGCACAGTGCAATCACCTGAATCACGTATCCACACAGATGCCCTATGCACTGACCTGTGCGGTCGTCTCTGCCGTGACCTACATTGTGGCTGGACTTACTAAGAGCGCGGTCATCTCTCTGATCGTAGGAGCAGCGCTGATGGTCATCACGGTATTTGTGCTTCGCGCAAAATTCGGCATGCTTCAGGAGCAGGAATAAGAGACAAAGGTTTTCTGCAAATATAATAAGCAAAAAAAGAGATCGTTCCTTTTGGGAACGATCTCAGAGTGTAGACAAAGCCAGCAGTTTCGCTGGCTTTTCGCATACCCTGAATT
>JAUNAN010000155.1 GCA_030527595.1 Lachnospiraceae bacterium
ATTCAACATCTTAAGTCAGTATTTTTGAGTTTACACAGACTTTGAAACAGTCTCGGCTGCTCTGCTAAATCTATTATTCTTGGTCTGATTATCGGAAATATTCTGGCAATGCTGTCATTTACACTTTGCTGTGCAACGCTTGGTACCGATACCAGATTGACCCTTTACAGTTTCCTGAAGAAGATTCTCGGACCTTATGCTCAGAAAGCATATAACCTGGTCTGGAGTCTCTGCAGTATTGCGCTGGCAGCTTCCGGTATTTGTGTGTCCAGTACGGCGATCCGTGAGGTGGCAGGCGTTCCGATTCAGGCAAAGTGGTATCCTACAAGCCCGGTCTTTGTTCTTATCGTTGTTGTTCTGGGTATCATCGTTACGCTTGTTGCGGCAAACGGCTTTGAGGCCTGCGCAAAATTCTCATCCACCTGTGTGCTCTGGATGATTGTCATTTTCTTTATTGCAGCGGTTGTTGCTCTTCCGCAGCTTGCACAGGCAACAGGTGTTCAGATCAACTCCTTCGGAGATATCTGGGCGATCTTTAACAGCAATGTCGGCTCCGGCAGCGGCAATCCCAATGCGGAACCCTATACGATATTCCACGTGATCTGCTTTGCATGGCTGTGCAATCTTGCATGGCACATGGGATGCAACGATATGAGACTTTTCCGTTTTGCAAAGAACTACAAATATGGTTTTATTACTTCGATCGGTATGTTTGTGGGTCACTTCTTTGCATGGATCATGGTTGCGATCATGGGTGCAGCAGCAGCGGCAGTTCTGAAGACATCCCTTACAGTACTGGATCCGGGTGCAGTGACAAATGCAGTTCTCGGACTTACCGGTATCACTGCGGTGATCGTGGCAGGATGGACGACAGCAAATCCCACGATCTACAGATCGGCTCTGGCACTTAACACGATCATGCCTAAGAAGACTCATAAGCAGGTCACCTATATGGTAGGCGGTCTCATGACAGTTCTTGCCTGCTTCCCGATGATGACAAATATCGGTGATATCGTTGCTATTCTGGGCTGGGCGGTTGTCGGTGTCGGTGCGATGTGCATCGTCGAGCAGTATGTATTCCCAAGAATCGGATATACCAGATACTGGTCCATGTACAAGGGATTGAAGGTAAACTGGGCAGCAGTGATCACCTGGGTCGTCAGCGTTGTGTTTGCATTTGCTATGCTGAAGACCGGTACTCTTCACAGAAACTTCATCTTCATACCGGAATATATCATCGCGGCAGTTCTCTACACGATCCTGGCGGGTGCAATGGGTGCAAAGCAGGATTACAGTAAGGAAGAGGCTGAGGAAGCGGAATTCCAGAGAAAGCTTAGGGATCTTGTCAATAAAGAGGCTGAAGAGGCAGCTCCGGAAGATGTTCATGCACACGAGGGTTCGCTGAAGGTTGCAGGAATTCTTTCCAAGATTGCATATGTCGCACTTGCCGGAATACTGTTGACAGCATTCTCTTACTACTTCGGTGCAATCGCACTCACTACATTTAAACCGGCTGCATTTGCGCTGTCCATTTGCTACTTCGCATTGAACGGTTCTGCGACGTTCATGAAGTACAGAGCGGAAGCGAATGCAATAAAATAAAACAATATAAAATAATATGGTTTTTGGACTTGGTACAAAAAAAGGGCTGCCGTGAAGGCAGCTCTTTTTGATATGCGGATATACGGTTTTGGGATTTAGAGGGCAAGCATACTCACTGCCGCTTCAAGCAGTGCGGAGAGAAGAATAATCAGCAGATTGTTCTTCTTTTTTCGCGTGAGCAGATAGAGATCAAGAGCGGTAATGACGAATGTAAGACCCAGTGAAAGTCCGCCGGATAAGCCGAGACTGATGCCGGTCTCTTTTCCGGTGCGCATCATTGTGAGGCAGACATTCAGCAGAATACCGCTGATAATAGGACGGATCCAGCGGCTGATCTGTTTGAGAGCCGTAACATCCTCAAAGCTGCGGAAAAGCCAGCAAACCAGTCCGAAGATCAGACCGGATGCCGTCACGCTGACACCGAAGCCGGAGAGAGCTGCGGCATATCCGCCTATGGCAGTGCCGGTCAGGTTTTTTCCGTACAGGAAACCGACACCGGTGAGGATCTTGCATAGAATAGACCCCGGAAGGGCGTTGGCAATGGGAACCAGAGTACCATAGAAGGACTGAAGATCTACGATCCCGGAACTGACAAACATACCATCCGCAACAGAGAGATATGCGTCACCTCCGCCGAATGACATGAGTGAGGAGAGAAAGCCTCTTCCCAGATATCCGGAAATAGCCGGAGAGATAAAAACTGCCGGCAGGGCAAGAACGACCAGGAAGACAAGCCAGGCAATCGCTTCTCTGACGAGCTCACCGACGGCTCCGTCTTTATGCACGGCGGACTTCTCTGTGCGCAGATCCTGTATCAGATGCCTGCCTGCAAGCAGAATCATGATCAGGCAGATCGGAGTGCGGATATAAGGTTCACGAAAAAGAGCGCGGTCACTCACGCACCAGAAATAGAGAACAGAAAAGACTGCCGTCTCAATCAATCTGACGCGGCTCTGTCCGCTGCCAAGATTTATGATCACAAAAAATGCAAGACACAGCACAGAAAGCGTGGAGAGTGAGAAGACCGGCTCGATCTCAAGCTGAAGAAGCGCATAGATATTGGACTCGGCAGTGATCAAGAGTACCGCAAACAGTATCAGCACGTTCTTGATCAAATGCGCAGGACCTTCTTTTCCGGCACTTTTTATTGTTTCCGCTGCGTAATGGATCAGAAGCGCACAGATAAAACCGCCGATGCCGATAGAGATCATGGGAATCCACTTGGATACAATGCTGTTTTCGGTCAGAGCGGATAAGAGTATGACTGTCAGAAGTGAACCCGGAAGAGCGATCACGGTTGTCATACTGAGCATTCCGGGAATGCCGAAGGCACGTCGTCCGGTGCCGGCAGCAATTTCTACGGGGAGCGCACCGGGAGTCAGACAGGCAGAGATGACGTCCTCATCATAGTCTGTTTTGCTGACTAAGTGCTGGTTTTGAACCACTTCGTCCTCAATCACGGGAATCAGGGCGCTTCCTCCGCCAAATCCTATGATTCCGATTTTGAGCATCGAGAAGAGCAGACGTATAAAATTTGTTTTTCTGTTAGATGATTCGTTTGTTTGATTGGTTTTCATTCGTTTTTATATTTCTTTTCTA
>JAUNAN010000041.1 GCA_030527595.1 Lachnospiraceae bacterium
CAGCCTCTGCTTCCGCCTCCGCTTCTGCTTCCTCTTCTACACTTTCCGGTTCCTCACCGAACGGACGGAATGCATGTCTCTTCGTCACCTTGCCATCCTCAAAACGGAAGGTTGCAATGGTGTCTCCGTCCTCTTCATCGTCTTCAAATTCCTCGAACGATTCTTCCTCTGCTATCTCCTCTTCTTCCGGAGTCTCATCGGTGTCTTCATTTTCATCATCGTCACCGAAGTCAAAGCCGTCCTCGTCCTTCTCCTCAGCCTTCCTGCGATTTCGTTTTCCGGACAGCAGTCCCGGCTTTTCTTCCTCTTCCTCATCGTAATCATCGATGCGGAAAACGGCAGGTTCTGCAGGTTCTTCAACGCTCACCTCTTCCTCGATCTCCTCATCCTTCTCCGGATCGGAGATCTCACGGGCAGCTTTCTGAAGATCCTCCAGTCTCTTCTCTTCATTCTTTGCAAATGCCGCACCGGCCTTCCAGTTCTCAATCTGGAATTCCGTATTCATCATCTGATGGGTATCAAAGCCCTCGCTCTTAAGGGATGCGTCCGTCAATTCGAACTGGAGCGGCTTGATCTTGATCACAAACATAGTCACCGGAAGCTTGGCAAGCTGCTCCCGCTTCATTCCCTTTGCGGCCATGATCTCCAGATATTCATCGGAATCGATCGCGACAACTGCGGCACTGCCGTAGATCTGCAGTCCCTTAACGGAATCCATGTCGGAATAAGAGTCAAAAATGGCCATAGAAACATTGCCGTTGTCAAAAATACCCCGGAACTTCTTTCCGCCCTCTGTAATGATATAGAAGCAGTTATCCCGATACATGTACTCAAGAGGTGTACAGCGCACGAATCCTTCGGATGCCGTTGCAAGCGCAAGGGTATTGTGATCCGCAATATAAGCTTCAATACGTGCTTCCAGATCCTTCTGTTCCAGCTTGCCCTTAACTACATGAAGACTCTTTGCAATTTCAAATCCGGCTCTGACTGCCTGCCTCTCATCCGCGACAAATACCGGCTCGATATCTCCCGTACCCACAATTGCCTGCATATCAACAGAATAGCGCGCAAATCCCAGATCAGAGAAACCGATCCCCACCAGGGCGATCTTTTTTCCCTTTAATTCTTCCTTGTGATCTGCCAGGAAGTTCTTGGTGCGTCCGGCTGTCAGTGTTCCGTAAAAGTTGAACACAAGACAGAATGAATCATAGCCGGAAAGATCCTTCGGTGCTTCCGTGATATCGGTCACATAGGTATTTCCGATCAGATAACAGAGTTTGTAGGCAATACGCTCCGCCGAGCTCATTTTGCCGTCGTAAAGAAGCAATGTTCTCATTTTCTTACCCTTCTGCCTGAATATTTTTTCGAATACAGCGATTTTCGTCTGCGTAATTTATAGTAACACTGCAAATAATTCAGATTTTAGTATAGCATATCCGCAGTGAAATTGTATGTTATTTCTGTGATGAAGAGATCATTGCAAGCATCAGAAAAATGCAGACAAAGCCGACTCCGTCCCAGAATGTAAAGGAATTTCCGAAGTACAGAACCGCCACCACTGCCGCGGTGACCGGCTCGGCAAATCCATACAATACCGCCTTCGAGGGTCCGATGAGATGCACACCCGCAAGGTAGGTACAAAACGCAACAATATTTCCGATAATGACCACAAATGCAATGCCTGCCCAGCCCGCTGCCGTCGGCACATAGTGATAGGAAAACGGACGGAACACGATCGTGAACATGACACCGCCCATGAGAAAGGCCCATGACTGCAGGAGGGCAACGGGATACTTATCCATAAGATGTACCGGAGCCACATTATAGACCATGACGCAGACTGCGCAGATCACGCCGGAGATCAATGCCTGCGGGGAAACGCTCAGTGTGTTGAGGCTTCCGTGTGTGGAGATCAGGACGACGCCGACCAGCGCCAGCAGTATGCTGCCGATCTCCAGGCGTGCCGGACGCCGCTTTCCCCTGACACAGCTGTAGATCAGGATAAACACCGGTGCAAGATCCTGCAGGATCGTTGCCACTCCCGCCGTGGAGAGCTGTATCGTCAGAAAATAAAAAAACTGACAAAAGCTCACACCTATGAGTCCGTAGAGAAACAATTCCTTTCGTTCTTCCGGATCCTTCCACGGCTCCAGTACTCTTCCGCCGTAGCGTGCAATGCAGATGCCCATAAGAAGAATGCCGGCCAGCCCGAGACGTATCGGCACCAGCCATTTAGAATCCATATTCTGTACCGTAAATAAATATTGTCCGACAGAGCCCGACAATCCCCAGCTCATACCGCCGGCGGCGGCAAGCAGTGCTCCGATGATCCTCTTTTTTCTGCTCATGATTCTTTCCCTTACGCACTTTTCTATTCTTTATTTCATACAGGCCGGCTTCTGACCTGTTCCCGCACACGATCCCCGCTCCGGGACGGCCGACACTCCAAACCTTCTCCCGCACACGATCCCCGCTGCAGGACAGCCGACACTCCAAACCTTCTCCCGCACACGATCCCCGCCGCAGGACGGCCGGCATTTCCATTCTACAGGAAAAAAGTGAGCCTGACTGAAAAAATTCAGAATCAGGCTCACTTTTTCATCATAAAATACTTTTGTCGGAATCTGCCGCCGGTATCCGGCGCACAGTTCTTCTTTATCAGTTTTATCACAGGCGGTCAGAAAAGCCTTAAGCTTTCCTAAAGCTTCCTGCCGTTTCAGAGATCATTCGTCTCTGTCTCTCTCCACCTGTCTGTCTGCTCTCTCGCGTGCGAGCTTCTGTGATTTCTTCACACGATCACTGACTTCGCTGACAGTCTCGCCCTGCTGGATCTGCATATCAACACCGGTGGTGCCGCTTCCGAAGCGGTAATCCTTGCCCGGCAGAATAGCATTTAAAATAATACCGACCAGGGAGCCCACTGCCAGTCCGGAGAAGCTGATTGTCATAGCACCTGCCTGGAAGGAGATCGCTCCTGCAGCAGAATAGTTGATACCGATGGAAAGTACCAGGATCAGAGCGGCAATGATAACATTACGGCTCTTGGAGAAGTCAACATTTGTCTCAACGATGTTGCGCACACCGACTGCAGAGATCATACCGTAGAGAACAAGAGAAATACCTCCGATCGTAGCTGCCGGCATTACCTCGATGACTGCAGCAAATTTCGGGCAGCAGGAGAGAATGATGGCAAATACGGCTGCCAGTCTGATCACTCTCGGATCATAGACTCTGGTCAGAGTCAGAACGCCGGTATTTTCACCATAAGTGGTGTTTGCCGGAGCTCCGAAGAGAGAAGCGATCGCAGTTGCAACACCGTCGCCGGTCAGGGTTCTGTCCAGACCCGGATCCTGAATGAAGTTCTGGCCCGTTGTGGAGGAAATTGCGGAAATATCTCCGATATGCTCCATCATAGTTGCAAAGGAGATCGGAAGGATCGTGATCACAGCAGTAACAAGAAGTGCAGTGTCTACATTTCCGCCGGTGAAAATACCGAATACCGTGCGGTTCCACACGATCGGACTGCCGATCCATGCAGCCTCAGCAACCGGTGTGAAATCAATTAATCCCATGACTGCCGCCACAATGTAGGAGCCGAGCACGCCGAGGATGATCGGGATGATCTTGATCATTCCCTTGCCCCAGATATTGCAGATAACGATGATCGCAATGGCAACCAGAGCCACGATCCAGTTGCTTGAGCAGTTATTGATCGCGGACTGGGAAAGATTCAAGCCGATTGCAATAATGATCGGGCCCGTTACGATGGGCGGGAAATAACGCATAACCTTATTTGCACCGAATGCGCGGAAGAGCCCTGCCAGAATCAGATACATGAGACCTGCGATCGCAACACCGAAGCATGCATAGGGAAGCAGATTCTGCTCTCCGTTCGGAGCGATTGCAGCATAGCCTGCAAGGAATGCAAAGGAAGAGCCAAGGAATGCAGGCACCTTTCTCTTTGTAATAAGATGAAATAACAGCGTACCGAGTCCGGCGAACAGCAGCGTGGTAGAAACACTCAGTCCTGTCAGAACCGGAACCAGAACCGTGGAACCGAACATCGCAAACAGATGCTGGATACCGAGCACGGTCATTTTTCCTGCTCCGAGGCTGCGTGCGTCATAGATCGGCTGCTCCCCGATCGATGCTTTGTCTTTGTTCATAGATATACCCTCCTCTTGAACATTGATAATTCCGGGAAAAACTTTAACACACCCGGAACAAGATTTCAATTCTTATACTTGCTTATACTTTGCCTCCTATCACACACTGCCAGTTATCCTTCGTCTCAATGGTGACATTTTCGAATCCGATCTCCTCCATCAGACGTTTCAGCTCCGCGGCGGGCGTCTTCATATGCTCTCTCCCCTCCAGAATGCGCAGATTCGCAGTAGATCCCCTTCCAAAAAGCAGACTGAGAAGTCCCGGAGCCCGGAACCGCTTCTCATCTTCCTGAATTTCAGCTGTAACAAGAGCGAACCCTCCGTTTTTCAATACCCGGTATACCTCTCTCAGATTTCTCTCGGGATGTCTCCACTCCACGTAACAGGAAAATGCGGCAACCAGAGAGAATCTCTGATCATCAAAGGGAAGGTGAGCGCCTCCCGATTTATAGAGCCGAACTTTTCCCTCCTCTATTGCCGCCCCGTTACGCTCCCGCGTCCGAAACAGCTGTGCCTCCGAAACATCTACCGCATAGGTTTCCCCCCTCTGCACCAGCGAGTTCATGATCTCCACTGCGGTTCCGTCTCCGCAGCCGATCGCGAGCAGAGTACTGTTTTCCTCCACGACTACCTGCTGCAGTGCCCATTCCACCTTACGGGCGCGCACCTCCAGTACTCTTTTTTTAAGAAGTCTTAAATACAGCTTTCCAACGAGGGGGATGTTTCTGATTCTCATAATGATTCCTCACGCATGCGTATAATTCCTAATTGTTCAAATTGTTTCTCATTTCATACAATAATATCAAAAAAACCCTTTGCAAGGAAGAAAAACCTGTGCTATAGTATTGTTCGTACCGCTGATGCGGATAAATTTCATACGGGGGTGTAGCTCAGTTGGGAGAGCACCTGCCTTGCAAGCAGGGGGTCAAGGGTTCGAATCCCTTCATCTCCACTCCGAGAGAGATCGCATATGTGGTCTCTTTTTTGTTTTCGAAAAAAATGATGTGCTTTCGATTTCAGGAAGCGGTCCGTGATAAGCAGCTCACGACAAATAAAGAAACAACTCTCGATAAATAAAAAGCGGCTCATAATATAAAAGCGGGAAGCATGCCGACCGGCACACCTCCCGCAGGTAATAATTTTCGCTTATTATTCACTTTTCCCGCAGGTTCTCCGCACATTTTCGCTTATACCACGGAATAATTTCCCAAAAATACAAATTCCGGACACATTCCCTTTAAGCGGTCCAGCATCTGACGCACCTGTTCATCCGCAGTGGATGCCTCAATATCGATGTAGAAACGGAACTCAAAGTCTCTTCCCTGCACCGGTGTACTCTCCAGCTTTACCATATTGATGCCGAGTCTGACAAACTCTCCGAGCACCTCATAGAGAGAACCCGGCTTATGGGAAACAGAGAGAATAAGTGAAATGCGGTTTGCCCCGGGATACACCACCGGCTTTCTGGACACGCAGACGAAACGGGTGTGATTATTATCACTGTCCGCAATGTGGTCTGCCAGCGGCACCAGTCCGTAGAGCTGTGCGCACTCCGGAGAAGAAACTGCGGCAATATCCCTCTCCTCACTCTCCGCGACATGCCGGGCAGCAAGTGCGGTATTGAGGCAGGGCATTGTGCGAACCTGATCGCCCAGAGACTTCAAAAAGCCGCTGCACTGTCCCAGTGCCTGCTCATGGGAATAAACACGCCTGATATCCTCCAGCTTTGTTCCCGGCTTTGCCAGCAGCTGGTGCGTGATCAGCATGGTCTCGCTGCGCACGATATTCAGCTGTCCCTTCTCCAGGATCTGGTATACAGCCTTGACGGATCCGTGATTATTATTTTCGATAGGAAGCATGCCAAAATCGCAGAACCCGCTCATGACCGCATCCGCAACCCCCTGGAAGGTCTTAAAGAACACATAATTTCCCCGGGTAAACATCTTTCTTGCCGCAAGGTTGGAATATGCCCCCTTCACGCCCTGGCAGGCAATGTTTCCCCCTGCCGGAAAAATCGCCGTGCTGTCAAGAATCTCGTATCCGCTCAGTACTTCACTCATGTTATTTCACCTCTGTTTTTTGCTCAATATATTTCTGCGCCGCTTTCGGTCCTGCCCGCTTTATTCCGGCGCCGCTTTTCAGGCCTGCCTGCTTTATGCCAGCACCGCTTTCAGCTTATTCAGCTTTTCCGTCAATCCTGTAAGTGTAGACGGCGTAACTGCCTGTGCGGAACCGGATCCCGCCTGTCCCGCATCTCCGTGAACCTGCACGACGACACCATCCGCGCCTGCCGCCACCGCTGCCTGTGCAATCGGAGGAACAAGTGAGGCGCGTCCCACAGCATCACCCGGATCCACCAGAACCGGCAGATGACTCAGCTGCTTCAGAACCGGAACGGCAGAAATATCGATCGTACTTCTGGTATGTGTCTCAAAGGTCCTGATTCCCCGCTCGCAGAGGATCACGTTTCTGTTGCCCCCTGCCAGCAGATACTCCGCGCTCATGAGGAGATCCTCATAAGTCGCCGACATATTTCTCTTGAGGAGCACGGTCTTATCGGTCTTCCCCAGAGCCTTCAGCAGAGAATAATTCTGCATATTTCTGGATCCCACCTGCAGAATATCAATATCTTCAAAAAGAGGAAGCTGGGATGCATCCATGATCTCGCTGATCACCGGAATCCCGAAGGTCTCTCTCGCCTCAAGAAGCAGTCGGATGCCCTCCACTCTCATTCCCTGATAGGAATAGGGTGAGGAGCGCGGACCGAACACGCTGCCCCGCAGAAAGGAAACACCGCTCTTTTTTGCCGCCTCGGCAACCGC
Source organism: Lachnospiraceae bacterium (assembly GCA_030527595.1). GTDB lineage: Bacteria > Bacillota > Clostridia > Lachnospirales > Lachnospiraceae > Chordicoccus. Next base: position 6,989 of record JAUNAN010000041.1, read on the forward strand.
AAACAGCTGCTCCCTGCTCTCCAGCATTCCCGTTCCCGCAATGATCGTAAGTTCCTTCCCGCCGATCTCCGTATCTCCGATGCGAATGACCGTATCGTCCGGATGAAACTTCCTGTTTACATTTTTAAACGGCTCCTGCACGCGCTTTACGGCCTCTACAATATCCAGCGAGGAGATCATGTCCATGTCCACCCGCGAGGTGTCTCCCACGAGACCCAGTATCGTCTGATTCGCCCCCACCGTTGGATGCACATGAATGCGCTGTGTCTCCAGCCAGGCGATCAGGCTGTTGAGCTGCGACTCTTCCGGATTCTCCTTTAAAATAACGATCATACTTCGTTCCTTCCCGATTTCTTAGCTTCTTCCCTGTAACAAAAGAGAGCCCCGCAGCTTTTGCTGCAGGGCTCCCGGGAAATTCATAATCTCATATCAGTGTATACGCGCGTTCCCTTCCGCAGCAAAAGAAGCCCTGCCCTCTGTAAAGGCAAAGTTCGTAAAGGCGAAAAAGATAAAGTTGGAAGAAATGACTGTATTCATGATTCTCTCCCTTGATTTCTACGCTAACGTGTTAAAGTTTATTCTGATTTTACGGCAATGTCAAGTCGCTGCGCCCTTAAAAATCCCATTTTTAAGGGAAAATAAAAACACAGCCCGATTATTTTCCCGCTTATCGGCACTCCGCGGCAGCCAGTACAGCCTGCATATCCGCGGGAAGCTCCGCCGTCAGACAGATTTTTTCATTTGAAAAGGGCTGCAGAAATTCAAGATACTCCGCATGCAGCGCCGCCCGGCCGATACAGGCATCGAAGGCACCGGATCCATAGAGCGGATCTCCCAGAAGCGGATGCCCGATATGCGCCATGTGCACCCGGATCTGATGGGTCCGTCCCGTCTCGATCTCCAGAGAAAGGAGCGCAAACTTCGCAAACTGCCGCTCCACACGAAAATGTGTCAGTGCATAATCCCCGTCCTCCCGGACAACACGCCTGATCTGATCCTCGATCTCTCTGGCAATAGGCGCCTCCACATCTCCGCTCATTTCCGGGAACACGCCCTCTGCCAGCGCCAGGTACCGCTTTTTCCGCACGCCCTCCGAAGCCTGTTCTGTCAAATGAGAACACGCGGTCCGGCTCTTTCCGAAGACGATCAGTCCGGATGTATCCTTGTCCAGCCTGCCGACGGTACGCAGCTCGTGCACCTGTCCGGTCTCCTGATAGTGCCAGGCAACAAAGTTGGCGAGGGAATCCGCATAGTGCCCGTGCGAGGGATGCACCACACAGCCTGCCGGCTTATTGAGTACGATCAGGTCCTCATCCTCATATCGAATATCGAGCGGTCCCTCCGCGGGAATCGTGGTTCCTCTGGGTTCATCAAACAGGATCACACGCAGCACTTCGCCCGGCAGCAGGACGCGGTTGACCATGACCTGCACTCCGTTCACCGTGATCCCGTTCTCTACCCGATACTTGGATGCGGCAATATCATGGGCGACCAGACGGAATTCCTGATGAAGGATGTCCCGTACCCTGCGCCCCGCATCTTCATTTTTTACTTGATATTCTAATATTCTCGGCATGTTCCTATCTTAAATCACTTCTCCTGCCGTGTCTATGAGAGATTCCTCTTCGCAAAAAGTACTCCGTTTTCGCAAAGTATTCACACCTTTTTTCTTGTCACCTTTCAAAAGCAGTGATAGACTTATCCCTGTCAACAAACAAATCACGAGGTTTTTTTATGGATGAAATTTTAGATATTGTAGATGAACACGGACAGCCCACAGGAAAAACGACCCTGCGCTCAGAGGCACACCGCGAGGGGATCCTTCACCGCACGGCTCATGTATGGCTGGTGCGCATGCGTGACGGAAAGCCCCAGATCCTGCTTCAGAAGCGCAGTGACAATAAGGACTCGCACCCGGGCTGTTATGATATTTCCAGTGCCGGTCACATTCCGGCGGGTGTCGGCTTCGTCCCCTCCGCCCTGCGCGAGCTCTTTGAGGAGCTTGGCGTTCTTGCTTTACCGGATGATCTGGTCTACTGCGGACACAGAAGGATTCAGTACAGTGCAAATTTTCACGGCAAGCCCTTCATGGACAACCAATACAGCCGTGTCTACTACATCCTGCGTGACGTAGATCCTGCGGCACTTACCCTGCAGAAGGAGGAGATCTCCGAGGTCAGATGGATGAATCTGAGTGACGTAAGAGAAGGCGTTGCCTATAACCACTTCCCGAACTGTATCGCAGAGGAGGAGCTTACTATGCTGCAGCTTGCTCTTGAGAGCTGAAGCCTTTTGGCAGATCCGAACACCCGATTCAAACAGCTGATCCGAACAGCTGCGTTCAACCACTCGGGCGCTGTTGTCTCAGTGCCCCGGCCTGTACCAAAACGCCCCGAAACCACCGCTTTTCAGCCGGTGATTCCGGGGTGTTTTCATTTTAAAAAAATCTTTTCTGTTATTTGTGAGGATACTGGATATTGAGATCCTGTGTCTGCATGCTGACACGGGCATTCTTCGGAACGCTGCTGGTGATGAAGGCATTCGCACCGATGACCGCGCCCTCGCCGATGACCGTCTCTCCGCCGAGAATGGAGGCACCGGCATAGATCGTCACATTGTCTTCGATCGTCGGATGACGCTTCTTTCCCTTGAGCAGCTGCCCCTTTCTTGTAGAAAGCGCACCGATCGTCACGCCCTGATAAATCTTGACATTATCTCCGATGATCGTGGTCTCGCCGATAACGATTCCCGTGCCGTGATCAATGAAGAAATATTCTCCGATGGTCGCACCGGGATGAATATCGATTCCCGTCACGGAATGCGCATGCTCCGTCATCATTCGCGGAATGACCGGAACACCGAGAAGAACCAGTTCATGCGCCATGCGATAGACCATGATCGCAAAGAGTCCCGGATAGGAGTAAATGATCTCCTCTTTATTGAAGGCAGCCGGATCGCCGTCATACTCTGCCTGCACATCCGTCTCGATCAGCTTGCGGATCTCCGGAATGCGCTTCAGGAATGCAATAGACAGCTCCTGGGCTTTTCCCGCAGATTTTTCGCCGTTTTCATCCTGATACTCCGGCAGATACTGCAGAACCATCGTCATCTGCTTTGTCAGATTAAAGATCACGTCCTCAACCAGCGTGCTCAGCTTATTTTCCACCGTGTAATAGCGATAAGCCTTCTCATTGAAAAAGCCGGGGAAAATAATACGCTCGATCTTAAAGATCAGATCCACCACCGCATCCTTGTCCGGATGATTAAAGGTGTTGTGCTGATCGATATAGCGGCCCTTATGATAATCATTCAGGATAAAATCAGTGACCTCCCTGATACTCTCCTGCATCTGTAAATCGTCCATTGAGAAACCTCCTGTGCCCGCGGGCAGTATTCCCGACAAGTTTAGTCGGATTTGATTATATCAGAAGCGCACTGCCGTTTCAACATAGATTCCCTTGTTTTGAAAACGGAACACAGCTGAATTCACTTTTCAGATCTCCTCAATAAACTTCTTCGTGAAATACCAGCTTACGCCCTTAAGTGCCGCATTTCCGCCGCAGCGTGCCTCTTTGAGATAGGAAACGTCCTTATCAAAGGGATCCAGATCCGACACCATACCTTTCAGATTGGTCAAATAGTTTTTCAGATAATCCGTCATACGCCCGCCGAGGATGATATCACAGTCAAATGCCATGCGGATATTATGAATGCCGATGGACAAATGATGAAGCAGATCCAGCCAGATGGCGGAATATTCCGGATTGGTTCCGTTTTTCAGTGCATCAAAGAAAGTCTCCTCCGAAACAGAGAGCTGATCCGTGATCCGCAGAATACTGCAGTACGCCTCAAGACATCCTTTCTTTCCGCAATTACACTTCCGCCCTCCCGGCTCCACACACATGTGTCCGAATTCCGCACTTCTTGCATGTTCTCCCGCATAAGGGCTTCCGTTTATAAAAACGGCACCGCCGACACCGTACTCCAGAGACAGGTAGACAAAGCTCTTGGGAGTCTCACCGGCCTCAATGGCCGAATACTGTTCCGCGGAGCCCGCACTTGTTGTCACATTCTCGATATATACGGGATAAGGAATACTCTCCCTGATCGTACTCAGGTGAATCGACTCCGAGCGCAGTGTCGGAGAAAGAAGCACTCTGTCGCTCTCTCTGTCAATGACTCCCGGAAGTGCGACGCCGACTCCAAGCAGCCGTTCTCTGTCCAATGCGTTTTCATCAAAAAAACACTCCAGCTCTCCGGCAAGAAACGCTCCCAGATCTTCATAGGGAAGATTTTCAACCGTCAGCTGCTTATATGCCAGCTGTTTCTGCCTGAGATCCGCCGCAAAGAATTCTATTCCCTTTCTTCCGACTGAAATTCCCACCGAAAAGCGAATTCCGCTGTCTGCCGCATATCCCACGGGCGGTCTTCCTCCCGTAGAATGCAGCATATTACCGACCTTAATCAAGCCCGCTTTCATGAGTTCGGAAATATCCTGATGTATCGTAGGCAGAGAGATGTTCAGCTCATCCGCGATCTGCTGCTTGCTAACCGGTTTTTTTGCCTGAAAAATATAGGTGTATATCCTGTTTCTGGTCAGTCTTCGCCTTTCTGTCTGTGTATGTTTCAGTCCATCCATTCTTTGCAAATCCCCCCCGGCAAGTAAATTTAAATCAGTCTTTCAGGTCTGAGCCTGAAGCAAATATGAATAGATCTTTTTGATCTGATTTTTTGAAAAACAGCAAAAATATTATAACAGAAAAACCCGTTTTTTTACACATCAGACATCTTCAAGATGCAGATTATACCACCATTTAAAGATCGCAACTCCGATAATGATCACGTAGCCAAGAATACTGAACACATCCGGAATCTCTCCGAAAAGAAGAACGCCGAGAAGCGCCGCAAAAATCACCTGCGTATAATCAAATACGGAGATCTCCTTTGCCGGTGCATACTGATAGGCAGCCGTAATATTGAACTGCCCGCCTGCTGCCGCAAGTCCGCAAAGCAGAAGCACCGCGGTCTGGTACAGGCTCATCGGATGATAGTCAAAAATAAGGAACGGTGCCGTCACAATACAGGAAAACACGGAAAAGCACAGTACGATGATCGGCCCCCGCTCTCCCTGCTTGCCCAGCTTACGCACAAAGGAGTAGGCCGTACCTGCACCGAAGCCTCCGTAGAGACCGATGAGCGCGGGCATAGATGCTGTCAGCCCGCCGCCCGGCTTCACGATAAACAGAGCACCCAGAAAGGCAATGATGACACAGATCACCTCTATCCTGTTCGGAATTTCCTTCAGGACCCAGATCGACAGAATGATCGCAAAAAACGGAGACAGCTTGTTCAGCATATTTGCGTCCGCAATATTCAGGTGATCCGTGGCATAAAAGTTTGCGATCAGACCGCTCGTTCCGAACAGACAGCGCAGAGCAAGGGAGGGCCAGCTTCCCTTCCTGACCTCCAGCTTTTCTTCGGTGCGGAGCAGCATGCTCAAGGCAAATACCGCCGCAACCGCATTTCTGAAAAATGCCTTCTGCATAGTCGGCACATCACCTGCCAGGCGGATGCACACCGTCATAATCGCAAAGCAGAAGGCCGCTGCAAGAATGTGCAGGATGCCGCGCTTTTTGTTGTCCTTCGTGCCTCCGGCCGCTGCCCGCGGCATATTTTTCTGATTAAGATTCCCCATTTTTCTCTGCTTCTTTCATTTTTTCCTGATAGCGCGCCATTCCTTCGCGGGAAACGCGCGCAACATCCTCCTCGAGTTCACGGGCGGACATGCGCAGAGCGCCCAGCCGCATAACGGTCAGCTGCTCCAGACCATCCGAGGTCGCCACCGTGATCAGCTTATCTCCTATTTCGTCATGCACCCGCCGCTCGATATAGGCATCGGCAGTCTCATCCTCTTTTGTAAATATGACCTCCAGGTTATCATACTGACACTTCCATCCCGGATTCGGCTTCCGCTTATAGGCATCGAAGACCACCGCGATCTGCATATTCAGATATCCCTGATAGCTGCTCAGCTTCTCAAGCAGTGCATCCCGGGCGGCATCGATATTCCGCTCGGCAAGATCCCGAAGCTCCTCCCAGGCAAAAATCACGTTGTAGCCGTCTACGATCAGAAATCTTGTCCGAGTGTCAGCCTTTGGATAGATCGGAGCGCCCTTCTTGTCATATTTTGTCCGGCTGCTCACCTCCGAATTCCGGGAGCGGCTCCACTTTCTTCTGGTCTCCCTCTCGCGCTTTTCATTCGGGTCGCCGAATTCCCTGCGATAGACCTCCAGAAAAGCCGCATCCTCCGCATCACTGCTCTTCGTCTCCGGACGGCGCGCGGCAATTCCGTCCGCGCCATAGCCGCTGTCTTCCGACTCTTCAGGCGCATCCTCCATCATAGGCAGATGCGCATAGGAAGGCACCTCATACCAGGGAACAAAAAATCCCGCACCGTGTGCACAAAATACCGAGGACGAGGGATGTTCCGTGTCCGCATCCGGATCATAGCCGATCTGCGCGATCACATCCTCTGCCTGTTCGCAGGGGGCATATCCGTAAAAGCTCAGGGCTAAGGTTCCGTTTCCTCCCGTATAGGAACGCAGCTCCTCCGCATAATTACCGATTGCAGAAAGTGCGGCTGTTCCTTTTATTTCCGCAAATGCAGACACCGCATCTTCGCCGAATTCCGGCGGCTGATACCGGGCATGCATCCCTGTAAGATCCGTAAGTGCTCTTCCGACGCTCTCCTGAGGCACCTTCAGAGCAAATGAAAACACAGGCTCCAGAAGCACGCTCTCCGTGCTCATCAGACCCTGGCGGATCGCACGATAAACCGCCTGCCGGAAATCACCGCCCTCTGTATGCTTGAGGTGGGCACGCCCGGCAACGAGGGTGATCTTCACATCTGTAAGTGCCGATCCTGTCAGCACACCGGGATGTTCACATTCCAGCACATGACTGAGGGCAAGTCTCTGCCATCTCAGTTCCATGACATCCTCACTCACGGTACTTGCCGTCACAATACCGCTTCCCGGATCTCCCGGTTCCATAAGGAGATGCACCTCCGCATAGTGACGAAGCGGCTCAAAGTGACCGACAGCCTCCACCGGACGCGCGATCGTCTCTTTGTAGACGATGCGTCCCGGACCGAAGGTGACCTCCGTATCAAAGCGGTCACGGATCATTCTGGCCAGTATCTCTGTCTGAACGGGACCCATGAGCTGAATATGGATCGCCTTGGCATCATCCTGCCAGACAAGGTGCAGCTCGGGATTCTCCTCCTCCAGCATTTTCAGCCTGCGGTACATGCCAAGCGCAGAGACCTCCTTAGGAAGAAGGATCTCATAAGTCAGTACCGGCTCCAGAAGCGGTGCGACGCCCTGCTTCTCACAGCCCAGTCCCTGCCCGGGAACCGTATCCGGGAGACCGGTGACCGCGCAGATCTCTCCTGCCTGTACCTCCTGCACAAGCGTGTACTTTTCACCGGAGTAGATACGGATCTGATCCGCCTTTCCTCCGCTGTCTCCGTAGGCGATCGCATCCTTTGCGTGGAGGACACCGCCGGTGATCTTCATATGCGTCAGGCGCATGCCCGAGGCGTCCCTGCTGATCTTATAAACTCTGGCTCCGAAGTCCTTCGGGTATCGCTTTTCTTTTTGATAACGGATCAGAGTAGAAAGCAGCGCATCCACCTGATCCAGATGAAGCGCCGATCCATAGACGCAGGGGAACAGCTTCCTTCGCGCAACGGCCTCTGCGAGGGATTCCTCCGCGATGCTGCCGTTTTCCAGATATTCGTTCAGCAGAGACTCATCGCAAAGAGAGATCTCCTCCGCGTCTGCCTGCGTAAGATCAAGGCATCCATCGGAAAACTCCGCAGCAAGACGCGCAGAAACCTTCTCCCTGTCCGCGCCGGCAAGATCCATCTTGTTAATAAACAGAAACGTCGGAACCTGATAATGCGTCAGCAGCCGCCACAAGGTCCTGGTATGACTCTGTATCCCGTCCGTTCCGCTGATGACCAGCACCGCACAGTCCAGAACAGACAAGGTACGTTCCATTTCCGCGGAAAAATCCACATGCCCCGGAGTATCCAGGATCATGATCTCCGCATCTTCCGTCTTCAGTTTTGCCTGCTTGGAAAAGATCGTGATCCCCCGCTCTTTTTCCATGGCATCGGTATCCAGAAAGGCGTCCCCGTGATCGACACGCCCAAGTGACCTGATCTGCCCCGTCTGATACAGCAGACCTTCAGTTAAAGTTGTTTTTCCCGCATCTACATGTGCGAGAATTCCCATGACAAATTTTTTCATGTTTTCCATTATCCGCTTTTTCAAAAGATTTTCAAGAGTGCCGAACACTCACGTTACTGACAAGTTACTGTCATGTAATTGCTTTTTCCTGCTTTCGGGAGCCCATAACTGCTTTTGATTTCCAAGAATAAGATATCTCTGAGGACACTCTCGTTGTTTTCATTTTCCGAATCTGATATGATTAGGCTTGCACGATGAAAGCAATGATTACGGAAGCCTGCTGCATCCGAATGACTTGAAAATAAAAGGAGGACCTCATATGAAATTCACTTATCCGGCTGTGATTCACAAAAATGAAGACGGAACCTACAAGGGATATTTCCCCGATCTCGAGGGAACCGAGATCGAAGCACCGACCTACGATGATATTCTGAACCTTGCCATCGAGACCGCACGCGAATGGATCACCGTGGAGCTTGAGGAGGACAATCTGGATCTTCCTGCCGTCAGTGATCATTCCGACCTTAAGCTGGAAGAGGGCGATGAGCTGCACGATATTGCTGTCATCATCCGTCTGTACGACGGCTGGGATGAGTGATCCTGCCTGCGGAGATCATAGACAGGGATAGGAAACCGTGATAAGAACCTGAGATAAGAAAAAAAGATTAAAAACAAAAAGCGGAGAGCCGCACAAAACGTATCCATCCCGGATCGTTTTCTGCGGTTCTCCGCTTTTTTGATACCTTCTTCATCCGCACCGACTTTTGATCCCCGCGCGGCATAAGATCGTCACGTTCTTATTTGTACATCTTCAGCAGCTCGATCTGTTCCCCGGAGGGTCCTCTGAAAAAGCGATTTTCCAGACCGCCGAACAGTGTCGGAAGTACCTTCTTCTCCGGTGTCATAAAGGTATGGATACCCAGTTCCTCCAGATCCTTTGCAGCTTCATCCACATCATCAACATAGACAGCAAAATGCGGGATGCATCCGTCCGAAAGCTCCGGTACGATTGCCGGTCTGATCAATTCAAGGACATATCCGGCAAAGCTCACCAGCGCCATCGGCTGCGGACCGTCTGCGGTCTCCAGAAGATCCTCTGCGATCACCTCTCCGCCTATCTTTTCATAGAATGCAATACTCGTCTTAAGATCTGCCGTTCTTACCGCTATGTGCGCAGCGCCCTGATAATGCTTCTTCATCTTTTTATCCTCCTGATCATCGATAAGATTCGATTCTGCTCTATTACAGCATGCCGGAAGCCCCTCCCGGTAAAGACCGGCTCCTGACTCCCGATATTTTTCCTCTCTATCTTCTCAAAATCAGTCGCTACTTTCAAGAGATCTCTGCGCTTCACGGAGCTGTTTTTTCCAAAGATACCCGATATCTGCAGTCTGCAAACGCCAGCCTCGTTCCATCTGAGAGCGGATGCTCTGTTCCGCTCTCCAGTATACTGCCGTCGGCAAACGTCCCGTTCACGGAAAGCAGATCTCTTACATACCAGATCCCGTCCTTTTGAAAGAGACAGGCATGCAGTCTGCTGACGGCACTGCTTGTCAGCACAATATCCGCATATCCGGTATTTTTCCCGATGAGCATCCGTCTTCCGGAAAGCCGGATCTTACGCGGTCCGGAGACTGACTCATCCTCAGCAATGAGACAGTCGCAGTTTTCCTCTTCTGTCTCCTCCTGAGTCGGACCGGTTCTCAGAAAAGTCTCTATTCCCGGCAGCTCTGCAGTATCTCCCGTATGCCTCGTGCGAAGGGCTTCGAAGATCTGCCTGTCCGAGTATTTCCTGTCTGTCCATACCGTATCCGCATGCACCTTATTCACATGCGTCTTAT
>JAUNAN010000042.1 GCA_030527595.1 Lachnospiraceae bacterium
TGTAAACGGTTACATTTAGGAAGGACGGCAGCAGACGTGGCAAGTACAATTCGGGACGTTTCCGTCATCTCAGGAGTCTCCACAGCGACCGTCTCCCGCACATTTGCAAAGCCTGACAGCGTGAAGGCGGCAACAAGAGAGAAGGTTATGGAGGCGGCAAGGCTTCTGAACTACCAGCCGAATGCAATCGCCAGATCCATGGCTCTTCAGACAACCGAAAAGATTGCCTTTCTGATCTGTAAAAAAGAATCTTCTATATTAGATGAATTTTATGCGGGTATCTGCGAAGGCATCATGAAGGAAACAAAAAACTCCGATTATCAGCTGTTGATTTCTACCGCCGCGGACTGGGAGACCGGGAAACGCAATCAGGTGGACGGATTGATCCTCGGAGGAGACGCAACACTGGATCTGATTTCCTCATATCGAAATCAGGGGGTAAGGATCGTGCTCGTCAATAATGAGGTGGACGGACTTGCTTTTCCCCGTGTGGTATCGGACGAGGAAGCGGGTGTCCGCATGCTGGTGGAACATTTAATTGACAGAGGTCATAAGAAAATTGCCATGCTGGCGGGAAGATTTTCCCCCTATATCTGTGAACAGCGCTTTCAGGCGTTTCGAAAAGTCATGAAAGCACATGGACTTCCGATTCCGGAGGGCTATGTACAGATTACGGATCCGGACTATAAAAGTGCGGAGCAGGCAGCAGCTAAAATGCTTCTGCAGGAAAATCCGCCTACGGCAATTTTCGGAGCAAATGATGAAATTGCTGTCGGCATTATGAAGGCGGCGATCCGCCTGGGACTTCGCATTCCGGAGGATATTGCAGTAGCCGGATACGATGATTCCAATGTCTGCAGGGCATTGGAACCGGAGATGACTTCCGTTCACACCTGCAGAGGGAGAATGGGAAAAGCTGCGGCAGGTCTGCTTCTGAGGGGACTGCAGGGTGAGGATCTTTCGAATCGGAAGATCGTGATACCGCCGGAGCTTGTGATCCGGAATTCAACGTAAAGATTCCGCTGTGTTTTTATTTCATAGAACATAAGACGGTTTCAATAGCAAAGGAGTAACAAAGGAGCATCATGAAAGAAAAGACAAGTATCAGAATCGCAAAAATTATTATTGCAGCGGTGCTGCTCCTGGTAGCACTGTTCCCGATCTACTGGCTGGTCGGTATGTCCATTCGTCCGATGGAGGAGATGACAGGACATATTTCACTGATCCCGAAGTCGCTTACACCGGAGCATTTTATTGCGCTCTTCCGTGATAACGGTTTCGGCGTTGCAATTAAGAACTCTCTGTTCACAACACTGGTTTCAACCGCAATGGCACTTGTGATCGGACTGTGTACAGCTTACGTGCTTGCCAGAAAGAGATTCAGATTCGGCATGAAGAAGCCCATCTCCTTATGGGTCATGGTCATTCGAATCCTTCCGCCGATCGCATTTACTATTCCGCTTTATATTATGTTTTCCAAGGCAGGAGTTCTGAATTCCAAGTGGCCGGTAGTATTTGCGTGCATCCTCATCAACCTCACCTTCATCATCTGGTATATGATCAGCTTCTTTGCGGATCTGCCTGAGGAGATTGAGGAATCCGCAAGAATCGACGGTGCAACAGAGTGGCAGCTCTTCACGAAAATCGTGCTTCCGCTTGTTCTGCCGGGACTTGCAGCAGTTGCAATGCTTTCCTTTATGTATGCATGGAATGAGTACACATACAGTATTATCTTTATTCAGTCCCCGGCAAATAATACCGTGCCGATCGCACTTGCCGCACTGAATACGGAAGATAACCTGACAAACTTCGGTCTGACTGCCGCCGGCGGCGTGATCTCTGTCATTCCGATTACGATCTTCGTTATCTTCGCACAGAAATATCTGATCAGCGGTCTTGCAAGCGGAGCTGTCAAGAGCTGATCCCCCAAATCGTATCTTTATGAACAGCTGAAAAGGAAAAGCCGTTCATATGTAGATAACACCGGAATATTTCCGGTGGAAACCCCACTAACCTTAAGAAGGAGGAAAACTAATGAATCTGAAAAAAGTGATCGCACTCGGTGCGGCAGCGACAATGGCAGTTTCACTCGCTGCATGCGGATCTTCTTCATCCACAGCTACTACAGCTGAGTCTACAGCTGCTTCCACAGCTGAGGCTGCATCTACAGCTGATGCTGCAGAGCCGGCTGCAAGCGGTGAGACTACAAAGATGACTCTCGCTCTTCGCGGCGGCACATACGGTGCTGTTATCGAGGCATGCCTGGATCAGTTCGAGGCAGAGAATAATGTCGATATCGAAGTACTTCAGCTGGAGTTTGATGATCTTCACAGCAAGATCGCTCTTGATGCTCCGAATGCAACAGGCGCTTATGATCTGGTCATGGTTGACGGCTCCTGGATGGCAGAATTTACTGAGAACGAAGTTCTGTTAAATCTTTCCGATGAAGGATATTCCTTCGACGAGGATATCATTCCGGGCACAACATCCATCTGCAAGGTAGGCGATGATATTTATCTTGCACCGTATTTCGGAAATGTAACAGTTATGCTTTACAACAAGGAGCTTGTTGAGGCAGCAGGCTATACAGCTGATAAGATCGAGTCCTTTGATGATGTTATGGCAATTTGTACTGCTGCAAAGGATGCAGGAAAGAACGGATATGTTACACGCGGCGGTTCCGCTGATTCTATCCTGTCCGATTTCATCCCGGTCATGCTTGCAAACGGCGCATGGGTCGTTGATGAAAACAATCAGCCGACAGTTAACACACCGGAGATGAAGGCAGCTCTTGAGCAGTATGCAGCTCTTCAGGCAACCGGTACTACAATGGAGAAGGATGACATCGTTGGTCAGCTTGACAACGGCGACGGCGCTCTGGCAGTTGGCTGGCCGGGCTGGTATTCTCCGACAGAGGATTCTGCAGCAAGCTACACAGTTATCCCGACAAAGCTGACAGCATCCAGCGAAGCACTCAGCACATCTATGTACGGCGTATGGACGATCGGTGTTCCGGCTAATGCTCCGAACAAGGATCTCGGCGTTAAGCTTCTTGAGTACCTGATGGATCCGGAAGTACAGCTGTCCACAGTTGAAAACGGTGGTGTTCCGTGCCGTTACTCCGTACTGCAGAATGCAGACGTTCTTGCTAAGTATCCGACTCTGTCCATCGTATGCGATGCTCTTGAAGTTGGTGTTTATCGTCCGGTTATCGCTGAATGGAGCGATTTCACAGAAATCTTCGGTACAGAAATCGATAACTTCATGCAGGGAACAGAATCTCTTGACGATGCACTTGCAAACGCACAGGGCCAGCTTGAAGTGCTGATGGCAGGCTGATCCGAATTTAAGGAATAAGATTCGGGAATTGATATCGTTTTAAACGCGCAATACAAAATTTTGATTCAAATCGACGCGCTCTAATTCGCGTCCACTGCATCTGCGGCTGCACAATACAAGTAAGCGGCTGATCCGTATCAAAGTGGGGAACGGATCCGGCTGACTTCACGACTGATTTTGCCGCAGGATCAAACATGTGTCCTCCTTCCTTCCGATTCGGAAGGGAGGAGGATCAGAAAAAAGAGATACCAAGAGAAGGGCTTCCCAAGATGAAAGCAAAGAATAGCGAAATTTCCAGTTCAACATCCAGAAATAAAGTATTTCCGCGTCTGATGACGCTGCCGACTGTCATTATCCTGGCGGTCATGACTGCATACCCTCTGGTGTTCACTGTCTACTATAGTTTTACCAATTATGTTTATGGAAAGAAAAAAGGGTATTCCGTTGTCGGGCTCAATAACTTTTTTACCCTTTTAAAAACACCGTACTTCCAGCAGGCTATCTGGAATACCGTTAAGTTTACGATTATCGGTGTTATTTTGGAGATCGTAATCGGTCTGCTTGTTGCGGTATTTGTCAATTCTCTGAAGCGCGGTCAGAAGGTAATGAGAGTACTTCTCCTCCTTCCGTATCTGCTTCCTACCGTAACCGTTGCACTTGCCTGGAAGATGATGCTTTCCAGCAACTACGGTATTGTCAATCAGGTGCTGGAGACCTTCCATATTCCCAGTCATAACTGGTTTATGGAAATCGGAACAGCATTTAATACCATCATCGTAATCGACGTATGGCAGAATGTTCCGTTCGTATTCCTGATGCTCTACGCTGTACTCCAGGGCGTTTCTCAGGATCAGTATGAGGCTGCAAGAATCGACGGCGCAAATCGCTGGCAGATCTTCTGGAAGATCACGATTCCGAATATCAAAGGCGGTATCGCACTCTGTGCACTTCTTCGTACGATCGATACCTTCCGTGTATTCGATAAGGTCAACATCCTGACAGGCGGCGGTCCTGCTAACTCTACCGCTACGATCACACAGTATTTGTACACATACGGCATCAGAAACCTGAAGTTCGGTCTTGGTTCTGCCGGTGCAATCATCATGACGATCCTCGTAATGATCCTCTCTATTCCGTACATCAGGAGAGTGGTTAAGTAATGAAGGGATTGAGACTTACCTTTGCCAATGTCGGATACGGTGAGGCGATTCTTCTGGAGGCAGAGGCTCCGGAGCTGAATGATGGCATCTTTCGGATGATCATCGACGGCGGCAGCGGTGAGGCGGAGGAATTTGCCGAGAGCACTTCAGGCAGAATTCCCTTTGCTGAATATTTAAAAACGAAGGAAATCCGTCATGTAGATGTGATGGTCAATACTCACATTCACGAGGATCATACATGCGGTCTCCTTCCTTTATCTGAAGAGCTGAAGATCGACAGCTTCTGGCAGTCACTTCCTGTTGACTGGTATCAGGGCACAAGAGATCTGGATGTCAGTGAGGCGGATACCCCGTCGGCTGGAAAATACCTGAGCTCCTTAAATGATTACCGGAAGATCTGCTCAAACCTTGCTCAGCAGGGCTGCAGGATCGAGGAAGTGTCAGACGGTCTGACTCTGCGCGTCACAGAAGATTTTTCTGTTCGTGTGATCGCACCGTCAAACAGAGAAAAACAGCTGCTTCTGGATTACTTAAATGCAATCTATGAGGCGGAGAATGTGGAAGCAAGAAGACTGGCGCGCAATCGTGCAGATGCCGCCATGAATAATCTGAGTATTATTCTGATGGCAGAGTATGCCGGAAAACGCATTCTGCTGCCGGGAGATACCGCCGGAAACGGATATACAGACGTAACGGCAGAGCTTCAGGCAGATATTTTTAAGGTCGGTCATCACGGACAGAAGGATGGTGTGAGTAAAGAGGTTTTTGCCCGCATTCAGCCTGATTACGTGATCTGCTGTGCCTCCAGTGACCGCAGATACAACAGTGCGGCACCGGAAATTCTTGGCATGATGGAGGAGATGGGAGCTGAGATCTGTTATTCTGACTGCCCATCCGTTGCAGGATTCACGGAACACCTGAAACCACATCACGCATTAATCTTTGAAATAAGTCCAAGTGGAAAAATTGTTTATCGGTACGAATCATGATATGATGTTCGTACCGATAAATTTTTCATGTCAGGAGATAAAATATGAATCAGACAAATACCTCGGAGAAGACGAGACGCATTGCCTTCATCGGAATGTTTGCGGCAATTGCGTCTGTTCTTATGTTTATTGAAGTTCCGCTTCCCTTTGCACCTCAGTTTTATAAACTGGATTTCAGCGAAGTTCCGGTTCTGATCGGTACCTTCTCACTGGGACCGGTTGCGGGAATTTTAATTGAGCTGATTAAGATCCTTGTACATCTGCTTCTGAAAGGTACACAGACTGCGGGTGTGGGAGAGCTTGGAAACTTTTTTGTGGGATGCGCATTCTGTGTGCCCGCGGGACTCTTCTACCGAAGAAAAAAGACAAAGATCGATGCGATCATCAGTATGGCATTGGGCACTGTGTTTTTGATTATTTCCGGCTGTTTTATGAATGCGTTTGTACTGCTTCCGGCCTATGCGGCTGCATTCCATATGGATCTTTCCGCACTGATCGCCATGGGAACCGAAGTGAATGCCAATGTAGACAGCCTGTTTACCTTTGTGGTCTTATGTGTAGCGCCCTTTAATCTGGTTAAGGGAATTCTGGTATCCGTGATCACCTTTGTTCTGTATAAGCGCATCAGTCGTTTTGTAAAAGGCATGTAAATGCAGTGATTCTGCCGGAAAATACCGATATCAGCACCGCGTTATTGTGAAATATGGTAAAATAGAGGATGCAAATATGCTCTGGAGCATGTTTGCATCCTTTTTTATTCAGGTGTGTATATTTCATCGGTTTTTACTTTGGAGGAAATACCTATGGCAAAGTATATTATGGCGCTTGATTCGGGGACGACAAGCAATCGCTGTATTTTATTCAATGAAAAAGGCGAGATGTGTTCTGTCGCGCAGCAGGAATTCCGGCAGTATTTTCCGAAACCGGGCTGGGTCGAGCATGATGCAAATGAGATCTGGCTGTCCCAGCTGGGAGTGGCGGCAGAGGCTATGGCGAAGATCGGAGCTGTGTCCTCGGATATTGCGGCGATCGGAATCACAAATCAGAGAGAGACGACGATCGTCTGGGATAAGCAGACGGGAGATCCGATCTGCAATGCGATCGTATGGCAGTGCCGCCGAACATCTGAATACTGTGACTCCTTAAAGGAAAAGGGGCTGACAGAGAGTTTTCGGAAGAAGACAGGTCTCGTGATCGATGCCTATTTCTCGGGGACGAAGCTTCGGTGGATCCTGGAAAATGTACCCGGGGCAAGGGAACGCGCGGAGCGGGGAGAGCTGCTCTTCGGAACGGTGGAGACTTGGCTGATTTGGAAATTGACTAAGGGAAGCGTGCACGTAACGGATTACAGCAATGCCTCGCGCACAATGTTGTTTAATATTAATACCCTGGACTGGGATGATGAGATCCTGCGGGAGCTGAATATTCCGCGCTGCATGCTTCCGGAGCCAAAGCCTTCCAGCTGTATCTACGGAATGGTGGATCCGATCTTTTTCGGAGGTGAAATACCGATTGCGGGGGCAGCGGGAGACCAGCAGGCGGCACTTTTCGGTCAGACCTGCTTTGCAGAGGGAGAGGCGAAGAACACTTACGGTACAGGATGCTTTCTGCTCATGAATGTCGGCGGGAAGCCGGTCTTTTCAAAGAACGGACTCGTCACAACGATTGCATGGGGGTTGGACGGAGAGGTGACCTATGCGCTTGAGGGATCGATCTTTGTCGCCGGTGCCGCGATCCAGTGGCTGAGAGACGAGATGCGCATGCTCGATTCCGCAGGGGATTCGGAGTATTACGCCAATAAGGTGCCTGATACAAACGGCTGTTATGTCGTGCCTGCTTTTACGGGCCTCGGCGCACCTTACTGGGATCAGTATGCAAGAGGAGCCATAGTAGGACTTACGAGAGGTGTGAATAAATATCATATTATTCGCGCAACACTTGAGTCTCTCACCTACCTGACAAGAGATGTTTTGGAGGCAATGAAGGCAGATTCGGGTCTGCCGCTCGCCTCTCTCAAGGTTGACGGCGGTGCAAGCGCCAATGATCTGCTCATGCAGACGCAGTCAGATATTATGGATGCGGAAGTTATGCGGCCGAAGTGCGTAGAGACTACGGCTCTGGGTGCTGCTTATCTGGCGGGGCTGGCAGTCGGTTACTGGTCAGGAAAAGAAGATGTGATCCGGAACTGGGAGATCGATCGGACATTTACTCCGAAGCTCAGTGCGGATGCGCGCAAAAAAAGAATTCAGGGATGGAATAAAGCGGTGAAGTGTTCCTTTGACTGGGCACGGGATGAGGAATGATAATCGCTGCTTATATTAAGATGCAATGCGCCTATAGAGACTGCGCTGCTTCTGTACAGGTGCACAGTTTCTATAGAGCGGTGATATCCGAATCCTCATGAAGATCCTCATCGAAGTGACGGTGCAGGATCATTTCCTGAAAGGCGCAGATTTTGTCCGCAGCGGTCACGACCCATGCCTCCCTGCATCTTGGGATGCGGGTCAGATTCAGCGGCCACATATGACTTAGAATGATCTGCTTTTCTTTTTCCGTGAGATGAAAATCGCGATCCGCATTCTCGGCAGCGATCTGTGCATGTGAGGTTCCGTGCGCATACGGACCAATGGGATTTTCCCGAAAATTATAGAGATAATAATCGTGCAGCATGGCGCCGCGAAGAAGCTCTGCCTCCGAAAGTGAGAGGCGGAGCTTTTTTTGTATTTTCCGGCTCATCCTTGCGACATGACAGACGTGGTCAAAGGTGTTGCTGATCGTGTGCTGCTGATACTGCTTCATCCGGCGGATCCGGGGATCCCGGGTCAGTTTTCGCAGTGAGATTTCATATTGATCCATGTAAAAGCCTTTCTTGCAGCTGTTGGGAACTGCCTGAATATCGGTAAGCTGCTTCCTGACCGGCGCAGTAGGAAGTGCCGGTCAGGTGTCTTCAGAACATTATAGAGATTTGCCGCTGAGAAGTATAGAAAAATAAAATGAAATATTATTAAGAAAAATCACATTAATAATTGACAGGAAGTTTAGCAATAGTATAATGTAACACGGCGCAAAAGTTTAGTAATAGCATATTTTAAGTTTATAATCTTTGAACGAAAACCTGAAAATCTGTTTGGAGGGGGACCGGGAAGATGGAAGTAGAAACAGTCAATCAGAATATCGGAAATAAAATAAAAGATCTTCGCAACCGCAACGGACTGACACAGCAGGAGCTGGCAGACAGAACGGAGCTCACGAAGGGATTTATCTCGCAGCTGGAGCGCGGACAGGTTTCTCCGTCCGTGATCACGCTTCTTGATCTGATCGAGTGCCTGGGTTCGACACCTGCCGAATTCTTTGAAGAGAAAGATGAGGGTCAGGTGGTGTTCGCGGAGGAGGATTATTTTGAGAAGATCGATGAGCAGGGAAACAGCATTCAATGGGTCGTTCCTTCCGCACAGAAGAATTTGATGGAGCCGCTTCTTGTTGTGATAGAGCCTCACGGTTCACTGGAGGTCGATAAACCGCACACAGGAGAGGAATTCGGCTATGTGATCACGGGAAAGCTCCTGCTTCATCTGGGTGAGCGCATTTGTAAGGTGAAGGCCGGAGAGAGCTTCTATTACGAGGCGGATGTGAATCATTGGGTGGAAAATCCCGGAAACAGACCGGCCAAATTTATCTGGGTCAGCGACCCGCCGACTTTTTGACACGTTAGAAGAAGTCAGTGTCCATGAGCAGGAAGCGGAATACAGTGGTCCGCTTTACTGATAAAAAGGAAATAACCGTAACAACGGATATGGGGGATATGTGAGTGGAAAATACAAATATTATTGAGTTGAAGCATGTAACACGTGCCTTTGAGGACGGATTTGCGGCAGTCACTGATTTTAATCTGGAGGTCAAAAGAGGAGAATTCGTTACCTTCCTCGGACCGTCAGGCTGCGGAAAAACTACGACTTTGCGCATGATCGCGGGCTTTGACATGCCGACAGAGGGAGAGATCCTGCTGAACGGGAAGCCGATTACTTATCTGAAGCCGTATGAACGTCCGATCAATACGGTATTCCAGAGATATGCCCTGTTTCCGCATATGAATATCTATGATAACATCGCCTTCGGTCTCAGGCAGAAAAAGACACCGAAGGATGTGATCGACAAGAAGGTTACCAAGGTTCTGGACCTTGTAGATCTGGAGGGCTTTGAGAAGAGACAGGTCTCAACTCTTTCCGGCGGTCAGCAGCAGAGAATCGCAATTGCCCGTGCCCTGGTCAATGAGCCGGAGATCCTGCTCTTGGACGAGCCTCTGGGTGCGCTGGATCTTAAGTTCCGCAAGGAAATGCAGATCGAGCTGAAGGAAATGCACAGAAAGCTCGGCATTACGTTTATTTATGTCACTCATGATCAGGAGGAGGCTCTGACTATGTCAGACAAGATCGTTGTCATGAGTGAAGGAAAGATTCAGCAGATCGGCACTCCCGAAGACATTTACAATGAGCCGAAGAATGCTTTTGTTGCCGACTTTATCGGTGAGAGCAATATTTTTAACGGCATCATGACGGGGAAGCTCAGAGCCAGATTCTGCGGCGGCCAGTTTGACTGTGTGGATGATATTGAGGAGGGCACGCACATTACCGCGGTCGTTCGTCCCGAGGATGTGGAGATCACCGCGCCGGAAAAGGGTACGATCCAGGGAACTGTCATTTCCGTGATCTTCAAGGGAATGCATTACGAGATCACGATCCAGTCCGGAAAAAATGAGATCGTCGCACAGTCTGTCAAGACGCCTGCGATGGGAGAGCGGGTCGGTGTGACGGTGGATCCGGAAAACATTCATATTATGATTGCCGAGGATCACACAAATATTTTTGTGGCAGATATCAACCGGGATTTCCGTCCGGAATATAACGGTCACCGACTGGATACGTCACTCACGAAGATTATCAAGGGCAGTAAACGCCTTCCCGACGGCACCCTTGTGGACGGCAGCGGAGAAGTGATCGACATTGACAGAATTCATGTAGTGGCTGCGATCGATCCAAAGGATATCGAGATGACAGACGATCAGGAAGCGGGTCTTGTACAGGGAACCATCAGCAATCTGATCTATAAGGGAGATCATTACAGCTATGTCATTCATACGGAGCTGGAGCATGACTTCATTGTAGACGATGAAGATCTCTGGAATATGGATGACAGAGTAGGACTCATCATGCCGGTGGAAAAAATGAAGTTCTCTGTCAAAAAGTCAGCCGGTAAATAAGAGCTTCCCGCTAAATATGCGGATCGTGTTGCATGCGGAAATGAAACCGGAGATACGGTTTCTCAGGTAGTTTTTCGGAGCGAATGAAATGAATTTTTCCAGAAAAAGTCTGGGCATTCCATATGGTGTGTTTCTTGTGATCTTTGTAGCGGCACCTTTGTTTGTCCTCTTTTACTATGCATTTACAAACGGTCAGGGTCAGTTTACGATTGCGAACTTTACCGGATTTTTCACAAATCCCAATGCGATCGGAACCCTGGTGTACAGCCTTGCACTGGCACTGGTGACGACTGCGGTCTGTCTGCTGATCGCATATCCTGTTGCCTATATTTTAGCCACAAGTTCACTCAAATCCAAAGGAGTCATTGTCATGATCTTTGTCATGCCGATGTGGATCAATTTCTCCCTGCGCATCACTGCGCTGAAGGAGGTATTGACGCTGCTGGAGGGGAATCTGGCGCTGCATCCTTTTCTGAATTCGGTAGTCGGCATGACCTATGACTTCCTGCCCTTTATGATCCTGCCGATCTATACAACGATCGAGAAGCTGGACGGCTCCTTAAGGGAGGCGGCAATGGATCTGGGTGCCGATCCGGTTCATACTTTTTTACAGATCACTCTTCCGCTCTCTGTTCCCGGAATTCTGAGCGGAGTATCGATGGTTTTTCTTCCGGCCATGACGAATTATGTTGTGCTGGATATGATGTATAACAGCACCTATATTATGGGAAGTCTGATCGGAAGCTATTTCTCGGCTTACAACTGGAACGGCGGATCCATGATCGCCCTGATCCTGCTTGCCATTATCTGTCTGTTTACTTTACTGACAAATGAAAAGAACAGCGGAACCAACAGAGGAGGCGCACTGCTTTGAAGAAAACATCCTACGGAAAATATATCTTTCTTGCCTGCGTGCTGGTTCTGCTCTATCTGCCGATCCTGATCCTCGCGGTATACAGCTTTACGAGTGCGACGAATATCGGCGCGATCAGAGGCTTTTCCCTGAAAAACCATGTCACGCTTTTTACGACTCCGGAGCTGGTACAGATGATCCTGGGAACGCTGGTACTGGCGTTTGTGTCTGCAGCGCTGTCTGCCTTGCTCGGAACGATCGGTGCCATCGGCTCCTTCTATTCCAAAAAGAGAGCACAGCGGTTTTTCAATGTGCTGAATCAGGTGCCGGTCGTGAATGCGGACGTTGTTACCGGATTTTCCATCTGCATCCTGCTGGTCGTCGTACTGAATATCAGCAAGGATACCTATATCCCTCTGGTAGCCGGCCATGTGACATTGTGTGCACCCTTTGTGTATCTGTCCGTGATGCCGAAGATCAAGCAGATGGATCCGGCACTCTATGAGGCGGCACTGGATCTGGGGGCGACTCCCTTCCGCGCATTGACACAGGTGGTCATTCCGCAGATCGTTCCCGGTATTGTTTCCGGATTTGGTCTGGCGATCACCCTCTCTCTGGACGATTATTTCATCGCCACATACACAAAACCGGCTACCTTTGATACGATCAGTACTTATGTCGTAAATGCCACAAAAGGTGCGCAGACCACGATCAAGACTGCACTCTGGGCTCTGTCCACCGTGATCTTTGCAGTCGTAATTCTTGTTGTGATCTGCATGAACGTGCATGAGGCCCGTGCGGCAAAGAAGGGGGTGGCAGCGTGAAGAGAAAAATTCTTGCAGGACTTTTGACAGGCTGCATAACTGTGTCTGTATTTTCATCACCGGTCATAGCTGCTGCGGCTGAAAACAGCACAGAATCCGATCCCGTCGTGCTCAGAGTGTGCAACTGGGAGGAGTATATCGATGAGGGCGACTGGGATGAAGAGGAGACGATCGATCTTCCGGGCGGAGATATCATCGGCGAAAACTCCATGGTCGAGGATTTTGAGGAATGGTATAAGGAGGCCTACGGGAGGGAGGTGATCGTGGAATATTCCACCTTCGGCACGAACGAGGACCTCTATAACATGCTCACCCTGGGTGATGTGTATGATCTGGTCTGTCCCTCCGAATATATGATCATGAAGCTGATGGCAGAGGATCGTCTGGAACCTCTGTCCGAAGAGTTTTTTGATGAGACAAATGAAAACAACTACTATGTAAACGGAGTTTCTCCCTATATCCGTGACATTTTCGACAGCAAGGAGATTCAGGGCGAATCCTGGGGCACTTACGCTGCCGGATACATGTGGGGCGTGACGGGGATCGTTTACAATCCGGATGTGCTGACTGCGGAGGAGGCATCTACCTGGAAGGTGCTGCAGGATCCCGCATATAATCGACAGGTCACGATCAAGGATAACGTCAGAGATTCCTATTTTGCAGCTGTCGGTGCGGTGAAATCAGAGCTTCTCACATCAGAGGAATTCCTGAATGATCCGGATTACAGCGCCAGACTGGAAGAGGAGATGAATGATACCTCTGATGAGACTGTTGCTGCCGTGGAGACCTGGCTCCAGAGCGTGAAAAACAACGTTTATTCCTTTGAGACGGATTCCGGAAAAGCGGATATGATCACCGGCAAGGTCGTTGCCAACTATCAGTGGTCCGGAGATGCGGTCTATACCATGGATCAGGCGGATGAGGATGATTATACGCTGGCCTTTGCCGTCCCGCAGGAAAGCACAAATATCTACTTCGACGGATGGGTAATGCTGAAGAGCGGAATTTCCGAGGATCCGGACAAGAAGCAGGCTGCCGAGGCCTTCATTAATTTCCTGTCCAGAGGAGATAATACAGTCCGAAATATGTATTATATCGGCTATACCTCTGTAATCAGCGGCGGAGAGGATACGACTGTCTATGATTATATGGAATGGAATTACGGGGCAGAGGATGACGAGGAAGAGACAGAAGAGTATGATGTCAGCTACTTTTTTGCAGGCGAAGGATCAGATCCGGAGGATTATGTACTGACTGCTCCCGCAGATCAGGTGGAGAGACAGCTTATGGCACAGTATCCTTCCGAAGATGTCATCAGCCGGTCATCTATCATGATCTACTTTGATGATGAGCAGAGCAGGCAGATCAATCAGATGTGGACCAATGTGCGCTGTTATAATATTTTTCAGATGCCTGTCGGAGTGGTCATTCTGATCGCGGCAGCGGTGATCGTGCTGTTGATCGGCCTGATCAGAAGAACTGTCAAAAACAGAAAAACCGCGTAAGGATGAGCAGATGCGGCTCTGCAGCGCACGAAGCCGATGCGGATAAATGTATTTATCCGCATTCAATCATACAAGTTTTTTTATAAAAAAATAGATAGTATGAAGTCAGTCTATTAATGAAAAATCTGCAAGTATTGCAGCTTTTAGAAAACAGTGTGAAGTTCCGGGACTTTCGTGCTATGATACCTTTGATTCCGTAATGGAATCATCCGGGTAACATGTCCGGAGAATGGCTTGCAGGTACTAGAGGAGGTTTTTTATGGGCGGATTTTTCGGAGCTGCACTGAAAGAAGACTGTGTATTTGATCTGTTTTACGGAACAGACTATCATTCCCATCTGGGAACAAGGCGCGCGGGTATGGCTGTCTACAGTGATACGAAGGGCTTTGACCGTGCGATTCATAATATTGAGAGCTCTTATTTTCGCCCGAAGTTCGAGGGTGATCTGAAGTCAATGGAAGGAAATCTCGGTATCGGATGTATTTCCGATTATGAGTCTCAGCCTCTGGTGATCCGTTCCCATCTCGGCACATATGCGATCACGACGGTCGGAAAGATCAATAATATCGATGAGATCGCAGCCATGCTTTCTTCCTTCGGAAGACAGCATTTTATGGAGATGAGCGGAGGCGGTATTAATCCGACCGAGCTGGTAGCAACGATCATTAATCAGAAGGATTCTTTTGCAGCCGGCATTCGCTACGCACAGGAGCTGATCAAGGGATCCATGACGATTCTCGTCATGGTAAAGGACGGCATCTATGCGGCACGTGACCGCTATGGACGTACACCGGTGGAGATGGGAAAGAAGGACAGCGGATACTGCGTCTGCTTTGAGAGCTTTTCTTTTCTGAATCTGGGATATGAGCCGGAGAAAGAGCTTCAGCCGGGCGAAGTGGTGTTTATCACGCCTGACGGCTATGAAACGGTTGCGGAACCCTTTAAGGACAAGAAGGTCTGTTCCTTCCTGTGGATTTATTACGGCTTCCCGGCATCTACCTATGAGGGACTGAATGTCGAAAACACGCGCTACGACTGCGGCCGTGCACTGGCTAAGAGAGATATCACAAGAGGTATTCATACGGATATTGTTGCCGGCGTTCCTGACTCCGGTGTAGCTCATGCGGTTGGATACTCCAATGAATCCGGGATCCCGTATACAAGACCCTTTGTCAAATATACGCCGACCTGGCCGAGATCCTTCATGCCGACCTATCAGGAGAAGAGAAATCTGATCGCCAAGATGAAGCTGATTCCGATCCATGATCTCATCGGAGGCAGGAGTATGCTGCTGATCGATGACTCTATCGTTCGCGGAACACAGCTGAGAGAGACGACGGAATATCTGTTCCAGAACGGAGCAAAGGAAGTTCATATTCGTCCTGCGTGTCCGCCGCTCGTATTCGGCTGCCCGTATCTGAATTTCTCCAGATCCAATTCCGAGATGGAGCTGATCACCAGAAGAACCATTGAAAAGCTGGAGGGAACGGCAACTCCGGATGAATCCATTCTGCAGAAATACGTAGATCCGGATTCCGAGGAATATGCAAACATGCTCGAGGAAATCCGCAAGGAGCTGAAGTTTACTTCTCTTCACTATCACAGACTGGACGACATGCTTGAAGCGATCGATATGCCATCCTGTGAGCTGTGCACATATTGCTGGAACGGCAAGGGCTGATCGATCTCACAAAAATACAACAGAACTGTATCGGATATTGTTTCTGATAGAAAAGAGGACCGGGAGCATTCTGACAGAGTGTTCCCGGTCTTTTGATATTACGGAAAGGAAGAGACATGGAGACTATACTCATTGCCGCCGCAATCGTGATCATCCTTGCCCTTATCATTTATGCGAACAGAGTAAAGAGAAGACCGCGTGATGAGGAGTTTTATCAGGAAGACACAAAGTTAAACGCGCTGAAAGGCATCGGAAGAACCTTCCTGATCGGATTCTGGCCCTTTTTGCTGCCGATCCTTATCATATTGATCCTTCTGCTGATCAGTGAACTTGTCTGAATCGCTTTTCCCGGGCGTATCGGATCAAAACAGCAGGGGAGGAAGGAAATACAGACAGAGGAAGAACAAGGGAGGAACAAATGCTGCATATCGGATGTCACTTAACTACATCAAAGGGATATCGGAAAATGGGGGAGACTGCACTTTCCATCGGGGCAGATACCTTTGCATTTTTTACAAGAAACCCCAGGGGCGGAAATGCAAAAGCCATCGACGAGAAGGATATGGAGGCGCTCAGAGAACTTCTGGAGGAGCATCACTTTTCTCCGCTGGTTGCGCATGCACCGTATACGTATAATCTCTGCTCGGAGAAGGAGGAGACAAGAGAGTTTGCAGAGCGCTCAATGAGGGAGGATCTGGAGCGCATGGAGTATCTTCCCGGAAATTACTATAATTTTCATCCCGGTGCACATCGAAATCAGGGAGCGGAGAAGGGAATTGTTTTTATTTCCGGGGCGCTGAATCGTCTCCTGACCGACGAAATGCAAACAACGGTGCTGCTTGAGACGATGGCGGGAAAGGGAACGGAAGTCGGAAGAAGCTTCGAGGAGATAAGCGGGATCATTTCCCGCACAGAGAAAAAAGATAAGATCGGTGTCTGCCTGGATACCTGCCATATTTATGACGGCGGATATGATCTTGTCAGTGATCCGGAAGGCGTGCTGGAGGATTTTGACCGGGTCATCGGTCTTTCTTATCTGAAGGCGGTTCATATCAATGACAGTAAAAATCCCTTTGCCAGTCACAAGGACAGACATGAGCGGATCGGTGAGGGAACGATCGGATGGAAGGCCTTTGAGAGACTCATTAATCTTCCGGCGCTTAAAGGACTGCCGTTTATTCTCGAGACACCGAACGAGCTGGACGGATATGCGGAAGAGATCCGCAGGCTGAGAGAACTGAAGAGGTGACCTGTCCGTAAGAGGGCAGAAGTATAGAAGCTCGTGCAAGCACGGCTTCTGCCTGCCGGCTTATCACACAAAAAAGGCTTTCCCGATGGGAAAGCCTTTGTCCATTACTTCTGATACCGCTCTGGATAGCGGTGCGGGAGACCGGCATTTCT
>JAUNAN010000156.1 GCA_030527595.1 Lachnospiraceae bacterium
TCCACAAGACTCGGCGGCGTCAGTTCCGGACATCTTTCGTCCATGAATCTGGGAATCAGCCGCGGGGATGATCCCGAAAATGTCAAAAAGAATTTTGAGATTCTCGGTGATGCTGCCGGATTTGATTCCGGTGCTGTGGTCATGTCTCAGCAGGAGCATACCACGAATCTGCACTTTGCGAGGGGTGAAGATAAGGGAAAAGGCGTGACCCGTCCGAGGGGCTGGACCGAGATCGACGGCTTTATTACAAATGAGCCGGGGGTCGTTCTGTTTACCTCTTACGCGGACTGTGTCCCTCTGTTTTTTGCGGATCCTGTTCATCATGCGATCGGGCTGTCTCACTCCGGCTGGAGGGGTACGGCAAAGCGGATGGGAGAAGCGACGATCAGGCGCATGACTGAGGAATTCGGTTCCGACCCGAAGGATATGATCGCTGCGATCGGTCCGTCTATCTGCCAGGCCTGTTACGAGGTCAGTGAAGACGTGGCACTTCAGTTTCCGGAGGACTGTCTCATCCGCAAAGAAAACGGAAAATATCAGCTGGATCTTGAGAGAGCAAACTATCAAATTTTTCTTGAGAGCGGAATTTCGGAAGAACACATTTCTACTTCGGGATTATGCACAAGCTGCAATAAAGACCTTCTTTATTCGCACAGGGCATCAAAGGGACTGCGCGGCAATCTCGGAGGTTTTCTCGAGATCCGTGCCTGAGCTGTTTTTATATTTTTATAAAAGAAAGCAGATAAAAGGCTTATTTTCGGGAAAAAATTGACAAATAACTTAGAAACTTATACACTTCTAATCATGGCGTCACTTTAGACGCAAGGAGGCTGTATTATGAAGTATGATTTTAAGAAGATTGAACCGAGATGGCAGGCTGAATGGGAAAAGAGCCACATCTTCGAGGCGGAGGATTATTCCGATAAGCCGAAGTTTTACGGTCTGGTCGAATTCCCCTATCCGAGCGGTGCGGGAATGCATGTCGGCCATATCAAGGCTTATTCCAGTATTGAAGTGATCTCCAGAAAGCGCAGAATGCAGGGATACAATGTTCTGAATCCGATCGGATTTGATGCTTTCGGTCTTCCTGCGGAAAACTATGCGATCAAGACGAACACGCATCCGCATGATATTACCCAGAAGAATATTGAGCACTTCAGTGAGCAGCTGAAGAAGGTAGGCTTCTCCTTTGACTGGACTCGCACAGTGGATACCACGGATCCGAATTACTATAAGTGGACCCAGTGGATCTTCCTGAAGCTTTTCGAGAAGGGTCTTGTTTACCGTGATACAGCTTTGGTCAATTACTGCCCGTCCTGCAAGGTCGTTCTCTCAAACGAGGACAGCCAGGGAGGCAAGTGTGATATCTGCCACAGCGATGTCATTCAGCTGGAGAAGACAGTCTGGTATCTGAAGATCACCGAATATGCAGACAAGCTTCTTCAGGGTCTGGATCTCGTGGATTATCCGGAAAATGTAAAACAGCAGCAGATCAACTGGATCGGCAAGTCCACAGGTGCCTTTGTCAACTTCGGCGTAGCAGGTACGGATGACAAGCTTGAGGTCTACACGACCCGCTGCGACACTCTGTTCGGTGTTACCTTTATGGTCGTTGCTCCTGAGCATCCGATCATCGATAAATATCAGGACAGAATCGCGAACTTTGCAGAGATCGAGGCATATCGTAAGGAATGCCAGAAGAAGACGGAATTCGAGCGTACACAGATCAATAAGGATAAGACCGGTGTCCGTGTTGAAGGCCTGAACGGCATTGATCCGGTGAACGGAAAAGAGATTCCGATTTTCATCGCTGACTATGTCATGATGGGATATGGTACCGGTGCGATCATGGCGGTACCGGCTCACGATCAGCGTGACTATGATTTCGCCAAGGAACATGGCTGTGAGATCATTCCGGTCATTGAGGGCGGCGATATCGAGAAGGAAGCCTATGCAGGTGACGGAAAGATGATCAATTCCGAATTCCTGAACGGCTTTACCAATAAAAAGGATTCCATTGAGAGAATGCTCGAGGAGATCGAGAAGCTCGGCTGCGGACATAAGGGTATTCAGTTCAAGATGAAGGACTGGGCATTCAACCGCCAGAGATACTGGGGCGAGCCGATTCCGCTGATCTACTGCCCGAACTGCGGAATCGTTCCGGTTCCCTATGAGGAACTTCCGCTGAGACTTCCGGAGGTCAAGGATTTTGAGCCGGGTACAGACGGAAATTCTCCGCTTGCCAAGGTAGAATCCTTTGTCAACTGCAAGTGCCCGAAGTGCGGTGCGGACTCCAAGCGTGAGACCGACACAATGCCGCAGTGGGCAGGTTCCTCTTGGTATTTCCTGCGCTATGTAGATCCTCACAATGATGAGGTTCTTGCTGATAAGAAGAAGCTGGATTACTGGATGCCTGTTGACTGGTATAACGGCGGCAATGAGCACGTCACCAGACATATGATCTATTCCAGATTCTGGCATCACTTCCTCTATGATGAGGGCGTTGTGGGAACACCGGAGCCCTATTCAAAGCGCTCGATCCAGGGCCTGATCCTCGGACCGGACGGAGACAAGATGAGTAAGTCTAAGGGCAATGTCGTCGATCCGCTGGATATCGTGGAGCAGTACGGTGCGGATACGTTAAGAACCTATGTCATGTTCATGGGTGATTACGGTGCTGCGACTCCCTGGAATGACAGATCCCTGAAGGGCTGCAGACGCTTCCTTGATCGTGTTGAGGCTATGGTTGATATGATCTCTGACGACAAGAGCGCAGATGAGCTGGATAATCCGCTTCATAAGATGATCAAGAAGGTCTCTGATGACATTGAAGATGTCAAGTTCAATACGGCAATCGCTGCCATGATGACCTTCGTCAATACGGTCTACGGCGTCGGAAAGATCAGAAAGGATCAGCTTGAGGACTTTATCAAGCTTCTGAGCCCGTTTGCACCGCATGTCTGCGAGGAGATCTGGCACGACCTTGGCAATACGGATTTCATTTCTGTTTCTCCGTGGCCGGTTTATGATGAGAAGAAGGCACAGGATACCTCTATCGAGATCGGTGTACAGGTAAACGGAAAGAAGAAGGGAACAGTGACGATTCCGATGAACTGCAGTTCCGAGGAAGCACTGAATCT
>JAUNAN010000043.1 GCA_030527595.1 Lachnospiraceae bacterium
AAATGAAGAAAACAGCAGAACGTATCGTTTCTCCGGAAAATGAAACAGCAGCAGACTATTTTACAAATGAAAAGAGAGGAGGCACTTATGGCAAAATTTGATTATGAGGATCTGGAGCGCACAGAGCTGAAGCTTCAGTTCGAGAATTTCACAAGATCCGATGCCGCGGCTCTCGGGGCACTGGTCGACAATGAGGCGGGAAGAAAGGGGCTTCCGGTTTCCGTGGAGATCACGATCAACGGCCTTGTAGTGTTCCGTTATTTTCAGGACGGCTGCCCCGCAGAGAGCAATAACTGGCTGCGAAGAAAGCGCAATACCGTGGAATCACAGCAGATGGGCTCTCTGAGATTCGGACTGTTGCTCGAGAGAAACGGACAGACGCTTGAGGACAACAAGATGGACCCGGCGGAGCATGCACCGGGCGGAGGCGGTATGCCTATCAATCTGCGCGGCACCGGAACGATCGGCTCCGTCTGTGTCTCCGGCTGCCCGAATCATCTCGATGATCAGGAGATCGTGACCAACGCTCTTCTGAGACTGTTGGAAATGAAGGAATCTCGATGATCAGGAGATCGTGACCAACGCCCTCCTGAGACTGCTGGAAATGAAGGAATCCTAAATGATTAGAATCAGTCAGATCAAGCTCCCGTGCGGCAGTGACCGACGGGAGCTTTCCCGTAAAATAAAAAAACAGCTTCGCTTAAAATCGGATGAGACCTTCCGGTACAGGATCGTGCGACATGCGGTGGATGCGAGAAAGAAGCCGGAGCTCTATGATGTCTACTCGGTCGATGTAGAGGTGAAGGGAGAAAAGCAGATCGTCTCGAGAGTGCGCGACAAGAATGTGACCCTCCACCGGGCGGCTGTATATGCATTTCCTAAACCGGATGAGAATGCGCGTCCGCTAAAAAAACGTCCGGTGGTCATCGGCAGCGGACCCGCAGGGCTCTTCTGCGCGCTGAAGCTGGCGGAGAACGGCTATGCCCCTATCCTTTTGGAGCGGGGAGGCAGCATGGAGGAGCGCGTGCGCACCGTGGAGCATTTCTGGAAGAGCGGCGAGCTGGATACAAATACCAATATCCAGTTTGGCGAGGGCGGTGCCGGCACCTTTTCGGACGGCAAGCTCACGACAGGCGTGAAGGACAAGACCGGACGCAGCGATGAGGTGATGCGGTGCTTTATCAATGCCGGCGCGCCGGAGGACATCGCCTATGAGAATCTGCCGCATATCGGCACGGATCTTCTGCGGTCAGTCATTGTGAGACTGCGCAGTCAGATCCTGGAAAACGGCGGAGAGGTTCGCTTCCGATCGACGGTAACCGATATTTTGACGGAAGAGGTGCAGGCGGCAAGAGTGGTCGGCGTCAGGGTCTCAGGACCGGAAGGGGTGTATGACCTTCCGACAGAGACAGTCGTGCTCGCACCGGGACACAGCGCACGTGATACGATCCGCATGCTGTATGCAAAGCAGATTCGCATGACGCAGAAAAATTTCGCGGTGGGATTTCGCGTCTCGCATCCACAATCCCTGGTGAACGGACGTCAGTACGGCATCTCCGATCCGCAGGAAATGAAAAAACTCGGACTTCCAGCCTCCAGCTATAAGCTGACGGCGCAGACCGGGAGCGGAAGAGGTGTCTACAGCTTCTGCATGTGTCCGGGAGGATGGATCGTCAATGCTTCCTCCGAGCAGGGAAGGCTTGCGGTGAACGGAATGAGCGATTATGCCCGTGATTCCGCGAGGGCGAACAGTGCGATCGTGATGAGTGTGGATGCAAAGGATTTCGGTTCTGAGGAAGTGCTTGCGGGACTGGAATTTCAGGAACAGCTGGAAGAGAGAGCCTACCGTCTGGCGGAGGGCAGGATTCCGGTGGAGAAATATCGGGATTTTGCAAATGCCGGAAGTATGTCGGCGGATATCCGGAGCGAAAGCGATCCGGATACGAACGACTCCGCGTTAAGACGGGAAGGACAAAGCGAAGGTTCAGACCGAGCAGGACTGAGTGAAGCGGACGGCTGGGTGCCGTTATCCGATGAGGAAGGCAGGACTCTCTGCCTGAAGGGCAGAAGTGCCTATGCACCGCTTCATACACTTCTTCCGGAGCAGCTGACAAAGGATTTCATTACAGGCATGGAGAGCTTCGAGAGGATCATTCCGGGCTATACCGGAGAAGAGGCCTATGTGGCCGGTCTGGAGAGCCGGACATCTTCTCCAGTCAGAATAGAGAGAGACAGATCCTGTCAGGCTTCTGTCAGCGGGCTCTATCCCTGCGGCGAGGGAGCGGGCTATGCCGGCGGCATCATGTCGGCAGCCATGGACGGACTGCGGGTCGCGGAGGCGATCGGAAAACAATATTATCCGGGTTTCAAGAAAGCATAAGAAGGTGCCGGGAAATTCACTCCTTGTAATTTCTCGGCACGAATTTCGTCTGGGAGTCATCGGAAATGCCTGGGAAACAAGCACCCCGATGCCCGGAAGGATAAAAATACAGATAAAAATAGGCGAAGGATCAATTCGGAAAATTGAATTGATCCTTCGCCTATTTTAAGGAAACTATTATTTCACGCTCCCGGGAAACTAATATTATATAGCCCCTAATATGTTATCCTTCAAACACCACTTTCAGGAACAGCATGAATGAAAGTGTTCCGTTTAGAGTCGATATCTTTGTATGCGCTCAAAGATGAATCGCTTTTGTTGTCCCGCCCGGATCGTTGACCATGGTGCGGATGAAGATCAACAGCTGTTCCGGATCGCCGACATAGTCTCTCTCCTCACACTCATAGACCGAGTGCTTTGTTTTTATCAAAAAAATCTCGCCGTCATAGGCGGCTGCCATGATGCGGGATGTCTCGACACCGGTGCCGTCCGGATACTGCGGACTGCCGGTAATCACACCGCGCACCGTCTCGAGATCATGACCGATCTCCCAGTTTTTTAATCTCATATGTCCCTTCCTTTCTTACATACTCCCTTGTTTTCTCTTCCCGTAAAAGGCTGATAAACGGAATCGAATCTATTTCGTGATATCAGAAAGAAAGACTGCCTTAAAACGAGCCATTCCCCTCCCCGATATGGCATCGGGCAATCCTTTCTTTATTTGTCTGAGCATCTTCTGCACTATTGACCGGTGAAGAGCCTGATCATCTTCATCTTTTCGACCGGTGAAGAAAACCGGAAAACAAATCTATTGTATCATCGAAATAAAGGTAATCATATCAGCAGAATATGAAAAAAGAGTGTACTTTTCCTGTCTTTTTCCTAAAAAAAGGTCGTGGATCGGTGCCGCAGAGCCGTTATGCACTTGTACCGCACAGGAGTTGCGGGATTTACCGCAGAGCTGTCCCGGACATATTCCGCACAACTTTTCTGGATTTTTTTTCGTAATGCGTTAAGATAGATAGAGCGTACGATCAGCTCATGTGTTGTACCGGATCGCCGGAATTGGGAAAATGCATACTGCTAAGAAGCTGCATACTTTTGTGAAAGGAAGGCTGCCTATGGACAGAGAAAGATTTGAACAGCAGGTGAATTTTATTCGGGAAATCGACAAGGAGAAAAATATTTTCCGTCAGACACATCTCACCGGTCACGGCAGAAATGAAAATGATGCCGAGCATGCCTGGCATATGGCAATCATGGCCTATCTTCTGCGGGAGTATGCCAATCGGGGAATTGATGTGGCAAAGACAATGATGATGATCCTGATTCACGATATCGTGGAGATCGATGCCGGAGACACTTATGCCTATGATGAGGAGGCGAAAAAGACGCAGGAGGAGCGGGAGAGAAGAGCTGCGGAGCGTCTCTTCGGCATGCTTCCGGAGGATCAGGGAGAAGAGCTGAAGGCACTGTTCCGGGAGTTTGAGTCGGGTGAGACTGCGGAATCCAGATTTGCGCATGCAATGGATAATTTTCAGCCGGTGATCCTCAATGACGCTAACGAAGGGAGCGACTGGGTGGAGCACGGCGTTCATGTCGGTCAGGTGAAAAAAAGAAATGAAATCACCCCGACCGGTTCGACGGAGATCTGGTCGTATATGGAGGAGATCTTAAAGAAGAATCTTGAGAAGGGGGCGCTTCTTCCGTAAAGAAATATCGGATTTTCACTGATATTTTTAAAATACCTATAACCCCGTGGGAAAATAATGAATAATTTTCTACATAACCTATTGACAAAGTAGGAAATAGGCGATAGAATCTCATCATCAACAAAAACACGAAAGAAACAAACAGATAATAACCCGGACGGGCAGTTCACTTATTTCATTTATAAAGGGAAAAAATAATAAAAGGAAATAAGAAAACCTGCCGGAATGGAGATAAAAGAGGAGGATATTAGTATGAGCGATTACAAGTTTGAGACACTTGCCCTTCACGTAGGACAGGAACAGGCAGATCCGGCAACAGATGCAAGAGCGGTTCCGATTTATCAGACAACATCTTATGTGTTCCACAACGCACAGCACGCAGCTGACCGCTTCGGACTGAGAGATGCAGGTAATATTTACGGCAGACTGACAAACTCCACACAGGGCGTGTTTGAGTCCAGAGTTGCTGCTCTTGAGGGCGGTGTTGCAGGTCTTGCGGTTGCATCCGGTGCTGCTGCAATCACTTATGTCATTCAGGCACTCGCAGCAAACGGCGGTCACATCATTGCACAGAAGACGATCTACGGCGGAAGCTATAACCTTCTGAAGCACACACTGGTTCCGTTCGGTGTGGAGACGACCTTTGTAGATGCACACGATCTTGCTGAGGTCGAGGGTGCGATCAAGGATAACACAAGAGCGATCTTCATTGAGACAATGGGTAATCCGAACTCCGATATCCCGGATATTGATGCAATTGCTGAGGTTGCTCACAAGCACGGTCTTCCGGTCGTCATAGACAATACCTTCGGCACACCGTATCTGATCCGCCCGATCGAGCACGGCGCAGATATCGTAGTTCATTCCGCAACAAAGTTCATCGGCGGACACGGCACTTCTCTTGGCGGTGTGATCGTCGACGGCGGTACCTTTGACTGGGCAGCAAGCGATAAGTTCCCGTGGCTGACAGAGCCGAACGAGAGCTATCACGGCGTATCCTTCGTACAGGCAGCAGGAAAGGCAGCGTTTGCTACTTATATCCGTGCGATCCTGCTTCGTGATCAGGGCGCCTGCATCTCTCCGTTTAACGCATTCATCCTGCTTCAGGGTCTGGAAACACTGTCTCTTCGCGTTGAGCGCCACGGTGAGAACGCAGCAAAGGTCGTTGAGTTCCTGAAGAATCATCCGAAGGTTGCAAAGGTTAATCATCCGTCCCTTCCGGAGCATCCGGATCACGAGCTGTACAATAAGTACTTCCCGAACGGCGGCGGCTCCATCTTTACCTTCGAGGTAAAGGGCGGCCAGAAGGAAGCATGGGAGTTCATCGACAATCTTGAGCTGTTCTCTCTGCTTGCTAACGTTGCTGACGTCAAGAGCCTTGTTGTACATCCGTACACAACTACTCATGCTGAGCTGTCTGAGGAAGAGGCTGCTGAGCAGGGCATCACTCCGGCAACTATCCGTCTGTCTATCGGTACAGAGCATATCGATGATATCATTGCAGATCTTGCAAAGGGTCTTGATGCTATTCAGTAAAATGCAGACACCGCTCCCGACTGCGGGCAGCAGGAGCGATGAATTACCTCTTAATATGACAATAAGAATATGAAACAGGAAGAACCGGATATGGCTGAAGATCAGCTGTATCCGGTTCTTTTTTATTTACCATTAAAAGTCACCAAAACGGATTTCCCTTTTTTGTGCAAACAGAAAAAATGTTATCAAACCTGAAAAATAAATTTATTTTGATTGTTTTTATGTGCGTACGATGTTAAAATGACTATACGATTTAAGTGCTATTTATAAAATAAACAGAAAGGAGCGTAAAGATATGTATCGGATTCTGGCAACTGATGGGATGGACAAAAGTGCGGTGAAGATTCTGGAAGATGCAGGGTACGAGGTCGTGCAGCAGTTTTATGAGCCTGCCGAGCTTGCTGAACAGGTGAAGAATTACGATGTGGTCGTTGTCAGATCTGCAACGAAGGTTCGTAAGGAAATCATTGATGCGGCTGTCGAAGGAGGCAGACTGAAGCTGATCATCCGCGGAGGCGTAGGTCTTGATAACATTGATGTAGCCTATGCTGAGTCCAAGGGGCTGGTCGTTAAGAATACGCCGACGGCTAGCAGCGCATCTGTTGCGGAACTGGCGATCGCACATATTTTTGCGGTATCGAGATTTCTTCATATTTCCAATGTCACCATGCGTGAGGGCAAGTGGGAAAAGAAGGCATATAAGGGTGTAGAGATCGCCGGAAAGACGATCGGTATCGTCGGACTGGGCAAGATCGGATGTGAGACGGCAAAACGGGCAGCTGCTCTCGGAATGAAGGTGCTGTATACAAATCGTTCCGGTCCGAAGGAGGGCGCCGAAGCCTACGAGTGGGTAACGATGGATGACCTGCTCGCAAGATCGGATTATGTCACCCTGCACAGACCGTGTGCGAAGGACTGTCCGCCGATCATCGATGCGGAGGCGATCACAAAGATGAAGGACGGTGCCTTCCTGATCAACTCCGGACGCGGCGCCCTGGTCGATGAGGATGCGCTCTGCGATGCACTGGACAGCGGAAAGCTGGCAGGCGCGGGAATTGACGTCTACAGAGAGGAACCGAGCAAGAATATGCGCCTTATCACTAATCCGAAAGTATCCGTGACGCCGCATATCGGTGCCTCTACGAAGGAAGCACAGAAGCGGATCGGAGAAGAGACTGTAAAGATCGTTCGCGAAATGTTCGGATGAGGATGTCTTCGTTTCCTGATAATAGATATACGAAGAGAGATATACAGGATTAAGGAGATATATAGATATATAGACATTATAGAAAAATGAAGTAAATCGGTGCAAAAACACCGATGCGGCCGCTGAATATCATAAAATTCCGGAAGAAAAAGAGGGAGCTCCCGTGCAGCTTCCTCTTTTTCGTGCAAAATGCAGAAAAAAAAACAGGCAGCTGCGGAATCGGTACTATCTGCCCGCCTCATGGGTGGGAAATTACCCATTACGTTACCATTTTGTGCGAATATTAATACAAGATGTCACTAAAAAAAGCAGGGGCAGTTATGGGCGGTCAGTGAACTTAACCGGAGAAAATCCTTTATTTGCGGGATTTGTGCACGTGAACACAAAAAAGAATAAATGAAATAAATTCTCGAGTTAGAAATACTTAACGATATTGGTAAATTTTGAGTATTTTAGTGGTGATACTTTGTGGAATGGGTTGCAAACGGAAAATCTTTCGTGTAAAATAACCTTGGTACGGGCAATGCGGATGGATTGGAGATGCGGCTTGTAACTGTGTGGAGCGAAGACATAGGCACATGTATTCGTCCCAGACAGTTACAATCATCAAGACTCATAATTCATCTATAATTAAGGAGGTATTGATATGGAATTCAAGTTAACCCGTGAACAGGAGCTGGTCCAGAAGATGGTTCGCGACTTCACAGAGACAGAAGTTGCACCGATCGCTGCTGAGACAGACAGAACAGCTCAGTATCCGGCAGACACCATCGAGCAGCTCTTCCGCTATGGCGTTATGGGCATGAACGTTCCGAAGGAGTACGGCGGAGCAGGTGCAGATCCGATTTCCTGCGCAATCGCAGTTGAGGAGCTGTCCAAGGCTTGCGCATCTACAGGCGATATCGTTGCTACACACAACGGCCTTTGCTGCGGACCGATCATCAACAACGGTACAGAAGCTCAGAAGCAGAAGTACCTGCGTATGCTGACAGAAGGCCACAAGGTTGGCGCTTTCTGCCTGACAGAGCCGAATGCCGGATCTGACGCTTCCAAGGGAACAACAACTGCTGTTCTGGAAGGTGACCACTATGTTCTGAATGGTTCCAAGATCTTCATCACAAACGGCTATGTCTGCGACGTTATGGTCGTTTTCGCTATGACAGATCCGTCCAAGGGAACCAAGGGTATTTCCGCATTTATCGTTGAGAGCTCCTATCCGGGATTCTCCGTAGGCAAGCATGAAGAGAAGCTTGGTCTTCACGGATCTCCGACAGCAGAGCTGGTATTCACTGACTGCATTGTTCCGAAGGAAAACCTGCTTGGCGTAGAAGGCAAGGGCTTCAACATCGCTATGCAGACACTTGACGGCGGCCGTATCGGTATCGCTGCTCAGGCTCTGGGTATTGCTGAGGGCGCTATGGCTGAGGCTATGGCTTTCACAAAGACTCGTGTTCAGTTCGGCAGACCGATCAGCAAGTTCCAGAACACACAGTTCAAGTTTGCTGATATGCATATGAACATTGAAGCAGGCAGACTGCTTCTTTACAAGGCTGCTTACGCTCAGGCTACACAGAAGAGATTCTCTCTGGATGCTGCATGCGCTAAGCTGTTCAACTCCGAGCTGGCTATGAAGACAACTACAGAAGCTGTTCAGATGTGCGGTGGCTACGGCTACACAAGAGATTATCCGGTTGAGCGTATGATGAGAGACGCTAAGATCACAGAGATCTACGAAGGCACATCCGAGATCCAGCGTATTGTCATTTCCAGCAATATTCTTTGATAAGGAGGAAAAGTCGAAATATGAAGATCGTAGTTTGTGTAAAACAGGTACCGGATACTTCCGGAAAGATCGCTGTTAATCCTGATGGAACACTGAATCGTGCTTCCATGCAGACTATCATTAACCCGGACGACCTGAACGCTGTTGAAGCTGCTCTGGCTCTGAAGGATGAGACTGGTTGCGAAGTTGTTGCAATCACAATGGGACCGCCGCCTGCAGAAGGCATGCTTCGTGAGATCATGGCTATGGGCGCTGACCGTGCAATCCTTGTTTCCGGTCGTGAGTTCGGTGGTTCCGATACTTATGCTACTTCCCAGATCCTTGCAGCAGCAATCGATCACCTTGGCCTTGAGAAGGACGACATCGTTATGTGCGGACGTCAGGCTATCGACGGTGATACTGCTCAGGTTGGTCCGCAGATCGCTGAGAAGCTTGATCTGCCGCAGGTTACTTATGCAACAGATCTGCATAAGGACGGCGACAAGATCACAGTTAAGCGCGCACTGGAAGACGGCTACATGAATATTGATATTCAGACACCTTGCCTGCTTACCTGCATCAAGGAACTGAACAATCCGAGATACATGAGCATCGACGGCATCTTCACAACTTACAGCAAGCCGCTTGAAGTTTATGATTTCGCTACACTGAAGGACAGCCCGCTTATCAATCTTGACAGCATTGGTCTTGCAGGTTCTCCGACAAACATCCTCATCTCCTTCACACCGCCGCAGAAGGGCGCTGGCCAGATGCTCGAAGGCAACGGTAAGGAAACTGTCGACAAGCTCGCAGGCATCCTGAATGAGAAGCACATCATCTAAGAAAGGAGAAAACTAGTAATGGAAAATTTCGATAGCAGCAACATTTCTGCTTTTAAGGATGTATGGGTATTCTGTGAGCAGAGAGAAGGCAAGCTGATGCCGACAGACCTGGAACTGATTTCCGAAGGACGCAAGCTCGCTGATGAGCTCGGCGTTGATCTGGTAGGACTTCTTCTCGGAAGCAACGTAGAAGGTCTTGCTGGTGAGCTCGGCGGATACGGCGCTGACAAGGTTATCGTTGTTGACGATCCGAGACTTGCTGTATATACAACTGATGCATATGCAAAGGTTATCTGCGATGTAATCGCTGACAAGAAGCCGGAAATCTTCCTGATCGGCGCTACAAACATCGGCCGTGACCTTGGCCCGCGCTGCGCAGCTCGTCTGCACACAGGTCTTTGCGCTGACTGCACACATCTGGATGTTGACATGGATATCTACAAAGATTTCCTGTCCAAGAACTCCGTTCTTCCGGAGCAGAGAATTGCTAATGTGGGCATCGTAAAGGTTAAGGGTGAGAACCACGACGTAGCTAGAGATCTGAAGATGACTCGTCCGGCATTCGGCGGAAACCTGATGGCTTCCATCATCTGCCCGAGATTCCGTCCGCAGATGGCTACTGTTCGTCCGGGCGTTCTGAAGAAGGCTGCATTTGACGAAGCTAAGGCTGCTGCAGTTGCAGTAGAGAAGGTTGAAGCTCAGCTTTCCGATGCAGATCTTAAGACAAACGTAACAGACGTTGTTAAGGCAGCTAAGAAGCTGGTTGACCTTGTCGGTGCTGAGTACATCGTATCTGTCGGCCGTGGTATTTCTTCTGATGTCGAAGGCGGTATCAAGCTTGCTGAAGAGCTCGCTGAGGTTCTTGGCGGCGTTGTCGGCGGCTCCCGTCCGACTATCGACAGCGGCTGGCTTTCCGCTGACCATCAGGTAGGTCAGACAGGAAAGACTGTACATCCGAAGGTTTACGTTGCTCTTGGTATTTCCGGTGCTATTCAGCATAAGGCTGGTATGCAGGAATCCGAGTGCATCATCGCTGTAAACAAGAATGATGCAGCTCCGATCTTCGAGGTTGCTGATTACGGTATCACAGGCGATCTGTTCAAGGTAACTCCGCTTCTTATTGAGGCAATCAAGGAAGTTAAGGCTGCTAAGGCTTGATCACCTTTTATAAATGAACACACAGGGAACACGCCGCTTGCGGTGTGTTCCCAAAAAAGCATATACCCTTCGTCTTTATTGAGGGGGATGCGGATAGGAAAAAACATGACAGGAATACATGAAACAGTGTTTCTTGCAGAAGGCAGCAGAGTCGTCGGCAATGTGACCGTCGGTGCCGACTGCGGTATCTGGTATAACGCGGTGATCCGTGCAGATCTGGGACGCTGTACCATTGGAAAAAGAAGTAATATCCAGGATAACTGTGTATTACACATGGATTCCGGCTTTGACGTGGTGATCGGAGATGATGTCTCCGTCGGTCACAGTGCCGTGCTTCACGGCTGCGAGATCGGTGACAACACGGTGGTCGGCATGGGCTCCGTCGTTCTGAACGGCGCAAAGATCGGTAGGAACTGCCTGATCGGAGCGGGCTCTGTCGTGACTCCGGGAACGATCATACCGGACGGATCTCTTGCACTCGGAAGTCCTGCGAAGGTTCGCAGAGCACTGACGGGCGAAGAGATCAGCGGAAATCGTGAAAATGCCAATGAGTATGTAGAACTGGCAAAGGCTGCGAAGGCACAGGCATAAGCAGCAATTTAAAGGAGATTAATATGGACGCATTTAGCAAATCTTTACAGGCAGATAAGAGAGAAATCATTATCGCTCCGACAATCTACAAGTTTGCAGACTTTGGTGAACTTGCTGCTCAGTTCGAGATCAACGAGAGAGACGTTGTTCTGACAAATGAGTTTATCTACAAGCCGTTCATGGAGGAGTACAACCTTCCGTGCACATATGTATTCCAGGAGAAGTTCGGAACATCTGAGCCGTCTGAGGCTATGATCGAGACAATGTACGAAGCAATTCCGTACGATTCCTATGATCGTGTTATCGCTATCGGCGGCGGCGCTATCATGGACCTCTGCAAGCTTCTTGGCTGCAAGAGACCGTCCAGCGTTCATGAGATGTACTTCAAGAGAGAGCCGGTTATCCATGAGAAGGAAGTTATCGCTGTTCCGACAACCTGCGGTACCGGATCCGAAGTTACAAATATTTCCGTAGCAATCGTTAAGGATGAGAAGGACGGTGTCCTGACAGGCGGCGAGACAAAGCTTGGTCTTGTTTCCGACGATATCATCCCGAACAAGGTCTGCCTCGTACCGAAGTTCCTTGAGACTCTTCCGTACAGACCGTTCATCACAGCTACGATCGATGCTCTGATCCATGCAACAGAGTCCTTCCTTTCCCCGAGCCGTAAGACAATGACATCCGAGATGTACTCCGTACGCGCTATGGAGATGATTCTGGAAGGTCTTCGCCGCATCGCAGAGGATGGCCAGGATGCTCGTCTCGGCTATCTGGATGAGTTCGTAACAGCTTCCTGCTTCGCAGGTATCGCATTCCTGAAGGCAGGCTGCGGCACTGTTCACGCTATGTCCTTCCCGCTGGGCGGAACTTATCACGTACCGCACGGTGAGTCCAACTACGCTCTGTTCGGAAAGATCCTTGAGATCTACAACGAGAAGGATCCGGACGGCGAGATCAAGAGATTCAAGGAACTGGTTGCAAGAATCACAGGCTGCTCCGTTGACGGCGCTATCGATTACCTGAATGAGATTCTTGAGAAGGTATATCCGCTGAAGGCTCTTCATGAGTATGGATTCAAGGAAGAGGATATCACAGGCTTTGCAGCTTCCGTAGAAGCTAACCAGCAGAGACTGATCACAAACTCCTATGTACAGCCGTGGACTCAGGAACTGAGCCAGAGAGTATACAGAGAGTGCTTCTAATCTGAATTTGAAATGAAGACACAGCACTGTCTATATCAGCAGTGATTTCATTTTGCGGATCGTCTTAAGGCAGCTCCCGTAAAATGATAAAACAGAAATAACGGGACACCGACGGGCGGTGACAACTGTCGGCCCGACGGTGTCTCTTTGTGTTAATTTATAACTATTCATTCTCAAAGAAAGGAACCACTGCCCCATGATGACAAAAGAGCAGTATATCGAGTCTTTAAGAAAACTTAATCTGAACCTGTACATGTTTGGCAAGAAGGTAGAGAATCCGGTTGACAACGCAGTTATCCGTCCGTCTCTGAATTCCTTCGCTGCTACTTATGAGCTTGCTGAGGATCCGCAGTATGAGGATCTGATGACAGCTACTTCACATATCACAGGCAAGAAGATCAACCGTTTCACCAATATCCATCAGTCTACAGATGATCTGATCAAGAAGGTCAAGATGCAGA
This sequence comes from Lachnospiraceae bacterium, assembly GCA_030527595.1. GTDB lineage: Bacteria > Bacillota > Clostridia > Lachnospirales > Lachnospiraceae > Chordicoccus. The sequence goes on from JAUNAN010000043.1 coordinate 12,852, forward strand.
GACTTCTCGGACAGAAGACAGCATCCTGCTTCCAGAGATGCGTAGGTATGGATGCGATGAACGCTGTTTACAGCTCTACCTTCGAAATTGATGAAGCATGCGGCACAAAGTATCATGAGAACTTTGTTAAGTTCCTGACAAGAGTACAGGATGAGGACCTTGCGGTTGACGGCGCTATGACAGACGTTAAGGGTGACCGCGGACTTGCTCCGTCCAAGCAGGCAGATCCGGATCTGTTCCTTCACGTTGTAGAGAGAACAGAAGACGGTGTCTATGTAACAGGTGCAAAGGCTCATCAGACAGGCTATATCAATTCTCATGAAGTTCTGGTTATGCCGACGATTTCCATGAGAGAGGGTGATGAGGATTATGCTATTTCCTTCGCTGTTCCGACAGATTCCGAAGGCATCACACTGATCTACGGCCGTCAGTCCTGCGACACAAGAAAGCTTGAAGAGTACAACTCTATTGATGTTGGTAACCCGACATACGGCGGACATGAAGTACTGGTTATCTTTGATCATGTATTTGTTCCGAACGATCGTATCTTCCTGAACGGTGAAGTTAAGTTTGCCGGCATGATCGTTGAGAGATTCGCAGGCTTCCATCGTCAGTCCTACGGCGGATGTAAAGTCGGTGTAGGCGATGTCCTGATCGGCGCTACAGCAACAGCTGTAGAGATGGCAGGTGCTGCAAAGGCTTCTCACGTTAAGGATAAGCTCATCGAGATGACACATCTCAATGAGACTCTGTACAGCTGCGGTATCGCATGCTCCTCTCAGGGTGCTCCGACAAAGTCCGGCGGATATCTGATCGATCTGCTTCTTGCAAATGTCTGCAAGCAGAACGTCACAAGATTCCCGTACGAAATCGCTCGTCTTGCTCAGGACCTTGCAGGCGGTCTTATGGTTACACAGCCGTCTGAGGCAGATTACCGCAATCCGGAGACACATGACTACATCGAGAAGTATCTCAAGGGTGTTTCTTCTGTTCCGACAGAAGACAGAATGCGCATCCTTCGTCTGATCGAGAACATGACAATGGGCACAGCTGCTGTAGGCTATCTGCCGGAATCCATGCATGGTGCAGGTTCTCCGCAGGCTCAGAGAATTATGATCGCTCGTCAGTCCAATATGGAAGCAAAGAAGGATCTTGCAAAGCATATCGCAGGAATCGAAGGCAAATAATATTATGCTGCATTGCACGTACAAATTCTGCGGCGGCTGCAATCCGCGATATGATCGCGGAAAAGCATACAAGCAGATCGCAGAAAAACTCGCGGGGGCTGCGGAATTTTCCGCTCCCCGTGAGGAAGATCAATATGATGTACTGTTGATCATCCGAGGCTGTACCGCGTGCCCTTACTTATATGAGGAAGTACAGGCGGCTCACAGAGTGGTTTGTACCTCTCAGCAGGAGGCTGAGGATGCAGCTGATGTGATCCGCAGCTTCGCGTCTGAATAAGAAAGCAGGATGCCGTAATACCGGCGGCAGACTGCCTCATGATGTGCGCAACAGCGAAAACTGTGTATTCATTTTTCGCTTAGTAATTCATAAATAGGAGAATCAAAGACATGAAAAAAGTCAACATTATCTCCCCGGAAGAAGCGGCAAATCTTGTCGGCGACGGCGTTACGATCGCTACCGGCGGATTCGTTAGCTGTGCCTGCCCGGAGACACTGACAAAGGCACTCGAGAAGCGTTTCGTAGAGACCGGACATCCGAAGGATCTGACACTGTTCTTTGCTGCAGGTCAGGGACATCGTGACGGTACCGGCGGAGACCATTTTGGTCATGAAGGCATGGTTAAGCGTGTTATCGGCGGACACTGGGACAGAGCTCCGAAGCTCGGCGAGCTCGCTCTGAACAACAAGATCGAGGCTTACAACCTTCCGCAGGGTGTTATTTCCCATATGTATCGTGATATTGCTGCTCACAAGATCGGTACCATCACACATGTAGGCCTTTACACATTCGCAGATCCGCGTAACGAGGGCGGAAAGCTGAATGAAAAGACAACAGAGGATCTTGTAAAGCTGATCAATATCGAGGGACAGGAGCTTCTTCTTTACAAGAGCTTCCCGATCGATGTTGTATTTATTCGCGCTTCCTATGTGGATGAATTCGGTAACGCAACCGTACATCGTGAGATCGGACCGCTTGACGTAACTGCTATGGCTCAGGCCTGCAAGAACTCCGGCGGAAAGGTCATCCTTCAGGCAGAGAAGATCGTTCAGGGCGGATCTCTTGATCCGAAGCTTGTTGCGATCCCGGGCATCTATGTTGACGCTGTTGTTGTCGGAAGCGACGAAGAAAATATGCAGTGCCTTGGCATGCCGTATGACGGCGCTCTGACAGGCGAATTCCGCATCCCGGTAGATGCGATCCCGTCTATCCCGCTTGATGCTAAGAAGGTTCTTGCACGTCGTGCAGCTATGGAACTTCCGCAGGATGCGATCGTAAACCTGGGAACAGGCGCTCCGGAGAAGATCGCCAATGTTGCTGCTGAAGAGGGCATTTCCGATAAGCTGACTCTGACTGTAGAGGCTGGCTCCATCGCAGGTGTTCCGTACGGCGGAACTCAGTTCGGCGCTGCTGCAAACTCTATGTGCATTATCCCGCACAATGTACAGTTCGACTTCTATCAGGGCGGCGGTCTTGATATTGCATTCCTCGGACTGGCAGAGACTGCTCCGAACGGTGACCTTAACGTTTCCAAGTTCGGTGTTCGTCTTGCAGGTGCCGGCGGATTTATCGATATCACACAGAACGCTAAGAAGGTTTGCTACTGCGGTACCTTCACAGCTAAGGGTCTGAAGACAGAGTGCAAGGACGGCAAGCTGGTCATCACTCAGGAAGGTGCAAAGAAGAAGTTCGTAAATGCCGTTGAGCAGATCACTTTCTCCGGCGTATATGCGAATAAGGTACATCAGCCGGTTCTTTACATCACTGAGCGTGCTGTATTCGAGCTTCGTCCGGAAGGCGTTACTCTGATCGAGATCGCACCGGGCATCGACCTTCAGACACAGGTTCTTGATCAGATGGAATTCACACCGAATATTGCATATCAGGAAGACGGCACAGTTAAGCTGATGGATGCAAGAATTTTCCGTGATGAGCCGATGGGTCTTGCTAACGACTGATCTGAGAATTTAAATCCGAAACTCGTAAAAATGGGCACAAAGTGCTGTGTCCGCATTTGACAAGGAGAAAAAGTCATGAGTGATATTGTTATCGAGAAGAAGGAACATGTAGCTGTCGTTAAGATCGAGCATATGCAGGCTATGAATGCTCTGAGCACAGATATGTATTCCCAGCTTGAGGATGCATTCAACGAAGTTGCTGCTATGGATGATGTTTACTGCGTCGTTCTGACAGGCTCTTCCAGAGTAAACAAGAAGGGCAAAGAGGTTCAGTCCTTCGTTGCCGGCGCTGATATCAGCGAGATGTCCAAGCTGTCTGTTGCAGAGGGCAAGCAGTTCGGCAATAACTCCAACCGCGTATGCTGGATGATCGAGAACTTCAAGCATCCGGTAATCGCTGCAATCAACGGCTTCTGCCTCGGCGGCGGTGTTGAGCTGGCTATGTCCTGCGATATCCGTATTGCATCCGAGAATGCTACTTTCGGTCAGCCGGAAGTAGGTCTTGGAATTACACCGGGCTGCGGCGGCACACAGAGACTTGCACGTTTTGTAGGCATGGGCAAGGCAAAGGAGCTTCTGTACACTGCACGTGCAAACTACACTGCTCAGGACGCTCTGGATATGGGCCTTGTAAACTATGTATATCCGATCGAGTCTCTTATGGACGAGGCTATGAAGCTTGCTGAAGAAATCGCAGCACAGGCTCCGATCGCTGTTTCCCTTGTAAAGGAAGCTGTCAATGTAGGATATCAGGCAGACCTGAATACCGCTCTGAAGTTCGAGGGCAACTGCTTTGCACAGTGCTTCGCTACAGAGGATCAGAAGTATGCTATGGAGTATTTCCTGGACAAGAACCGCGATAAGCCGGCAAAGGTCTTCAAGAATAAATAATCTCAATTATTCGGGCAGCTGCACTTTTGTGCAGCTGCCT
>JAUNAN010000003.1 GCA_030527595.1 Lachnospiraceae bacterium
TTCTCCATGCGAAGCGCTGACTCGGTCGTATCAAATGAGACAACCAGATGTTCCGTTTTCTTTCGCATTACTCACCCATGACCTGGAAAACGATTTCTCTGTTTCTGTCCCTGGTATCGCATTCCACCAGTGTAAGATTCTGCCAGGGTCCGATCGTAATATCACCGTCGACGAAAGGAATGGTAATAAACGGAGATAAAATAGCCGACTTGATATGACTTGAACCGTTATCGTCATGCCAGGTGTCATGATGTTTATAATAAACGACTCTTCCATCCTTATCGAGATAGGGAGAAATGATATCAAGAGCATGCTTCAGATCTCTTGTAACCATTCCGGGCTCGAATTCGAGGGTCGTGAGTGCAGCGACACCGCCTGTTGTAAATCCCGTCACAATACCGTCTTTGATGCCCTTTTCTCTGCACGCCTTTCTCACTGCACTGCGGAAGTCATCCGTTACATCCTGCATTCCCATATGTCCTTTTGTACGATAATGTTTCACTACGGTATAAACAGCCATCAGCCTGCCTCCTTCATTTTTCATGTGATTGAATTCTGAGTGTTTTCATTTTCAAAAGAAAAGCCGGTCCGGGGTTAAGCACCGGTACCGGCAGTTTCATTCAGTTGTTACTTTTTTTCTCCGCTCTTTCTCAAGAGCTCGGAGCGCGAAGCTTTTTCGGTATTCGCATCTGCATACTCTTTATTCTTGCGAATCTCATCGTATGTGATATCCCAGGCATTTTCCTGAATGGGATACTCATGCTTTTCCGTATGAACGGATTTCTTCTTGATCCTCGAGTAGAGCGAGGCCTTCTCCATGTCCGGTTTAGGCGGTTCCACTTCATGAGTGTCCCCACGGACTCTTCCGACGTTATGATACGCTTCAAGCTCGGTAGGAAGATGCTTTTTATGCATGCGCTCAATGATCACTGTCTGACCGACAGCGGTGAGGATCGCAAAAAGCGGAACACCGATGATCATGCCCACAAAACCGAAAAATCCGCTTCCTACAAGGATAGATACGACAACCATGAAGCTTGAGATACCGACCGAGTTTCCGAGGATCTTCGGTCCCAGAAGGTTTCCGTCAAACTGCTGCAGGATCAGGATGAAGATCAGGAAATAAAGCGCCTGAATCGGATTCACCACGAAGATCAGAATCATAGACGGAATTGCTCCGATAAAAGGTCCGAAAAAAGGAATGATATTTGTCAGACCGATAAAAACGGCGATCAGAACCGGATACGGCATGCGCAGAAGCAGCATCGCAAAGTAGCAGATAAAGCCGATGATCGCGGAATCGATAATTTTTCCGATCAGAAAGCCGCCGAACTTCTCATCCACAAAACGGATATTGTGCAGAGTGCGGTTCGCGGTAGGAATCGGTAACAGGGCATAAATGAAGCGGTAAAATCTGGCCTTCATAGTTTCCTTGGAAATTAAAATATAGATAGAAATAATAAAACCAAGGAACACATTCTGAACTACTGAAATCAGATTCAATACACTCACGGAAATCTGGGAGACAATATCATCTGTCAGCGGTGTTACGGTATCGCTCAGCCACTGCTGTATCTTCGCCCCGTAGGTAGAAACCATTTCCGTTGCATTGGTGTCCATATCGCCCGAACCGGAAAATGTCTGTTCAATGAAGTTATTTACATTTCTGACATAAAGCGGAAAATTACGAACAATACTCTGAACGCTGTCGATCAGCTGCGGAAAGACCGTTGCGATCAATGCATAGATAATGACAAGAGCGATCGCAACTGCCAGAAATGTACTGATGACGCGCACCCACTTGCGATACCGCCTTGTAACATTGTGATTCATTCTGTCAGCAAGCGCAAAGATACCGTTTTCTATAGCCTGCATGACCGGATTCAGCACATAGGCAATGACGCCTCCGTAAATCAAAGGATTCAGGACATCGATCACCTTGCGAATACCTGTTCCGATGGTCGCCGTCTTAAAAATAAAAAAGTAGGCGATCATGCTGGCCAGAATCACAAAAAAGGCATAGAGGAATGTATTCTGCTTGCCAGAATCATTCTCATTTCTTTGAAAAAGCATATAAACAAATTACCCGTTGTTCTTTCTGAGAATGGCATCTCTGATCAGACCGACGCAGCCCTCAATTCCAAAAGCGGAGCTGTTCAGGCAAAGATGATAACTCTTTGCATCGCCCCATTTCTTGTTGGAATAATAATTATAGTAGGAGCTTCTCTTTTTATCTGTTTTCAAGATCATTTCACGGGCTTTTGCCTCAGAGACATCATACTCCTCTCTCAGTCTCTGAATCTTATCTTCCATCTCGCCGTAAATAAAAACAGACAGCAGATTGGGATTGTTTTCGAGCGCATAATCCGCACAGCGGCCGACGATCACGCAGGCTCCTTCGGATCCGATTTTTTTGATCGCATCGAACTGTGCGAGAAATACTTTGTGATCGATCGGCATGCCGTTAAAAGAGGAGGCATAACCGTAAGGATATGTGTCCATAACAAGGGAATACAGAAAGCTGTTTGTGGGTTTTTCATCATGTCCCTCAAAAAGTGCCTGTGAGAGACCGCTCTCCTTGGCTGCGCGTGTGAGCAGTTCCCTGTCATAGAACGGAATATTCAGCTCTTCCGCAAGCTTTCTGCCGATCTTTCGGCCGCCGGAACCGGTTTGTCTGCCAAGTGTAATGATTACATTCGATTCATTCATGTTTCTCTCTCCTTTCTGTTGAAAAAATTTACAGCTCTTCAGTGTCCCTCGCGCAAAGCATGCAATATATGTGTGAAGTATTCTGGAAGCGGAGCGGAATACTCTACATATCTGCCTGTAGTCGGGTGAGAAAACCCGATCGTCATAGCGTGCAGTGTCTGTCCCTCCGTACGGAATCTGGAATTACCTTTTCCGTAAACGTCATCTCCCAGCAAAGGATGGCCGATAGATGCCATATGAACGCGTATCTGATGCGTACGGCCGGTTTCCAGCTCAAATTCACAATAACAGAAATCACGAAAATGTTCCAGCACTCTGTAATGCGTAACAGCAGATTTACCGCCCTCTTTTACAATTGCCATCTTCTTTCTGTCTAAGGGATTACGTCCGATATTCCCCTCAATCGTCCCGGAATCCTGTGCGATATTGCCGCAGACGATGCCTCTGTACCGCCGCGTGATGGAATGCTCCTTTAACTGCTCCGCAATGATCCTGTGGGCGCTGTCATTTTTACAGATGATCAATGCTCCTGTAGTATTCTTATCGATCCGATGAACGATTCCGGGACGTGTCACTCCGTTGATGCCTGAGAGCTCACTGCCGCAGTAGGCCAGGATTCCGTTTACCAGCGTGCCGGTCATATGACCCGGAGCCGGATGCACGGTCAGTCCCTTCGGCTTATCAACGATCAGAAAGTCGGCATCTTCGTATAAGATCGAGAGAGGCATATCCTCGGGCTCAATATCCGGCTCCTTCAGATCCGGAAGCGTGAGCATAATCTCATCTCCCGACCGCAGAGGCGCACTGCATTTTTTGCAGGACTTTCCGTTAACGGAGACCGCTTTTTCTTTTATTAAAGACTGAACATAGGATCTGGAAAGAGTGTTGTCCTGCTCTGCAAGAAACCGGTCCAGACGCATACCATCTCTCTCATCTTCCACTGCATATGTTCTGATTTCTGCCATAGTCACTTCAGCCTTTACTATCTTACTTCATGAATTATTATTTGATTTTCAAAAAATCCAGATCCTGATCCTTGTAAATGAAGAGAACAGCTGTCGCGAACAACACGGCGGAAACCGTCACATAAATATCCGCAACATTAAAAATCGGAAAATCGATCAGAGAAAAATATAAGAAATCCCTTACATATCCAAGATGAACACGATCAACCAGGTTGCCGACAGCTCCCGCTGTCACAGCGATCATGATCCAGCGCAAAAGCCTCATACGCTTTGTCAGCGGAATCCTGAAATACAACCACAGCGCTGCTGCTATAAAAACGATCGTAATCAGGATAAAGAACCAGCGCTGGTTCTGAAGCATACTGAAGGCAGCGCCCCTGTTTTCCAGATACCGGAGCTCAAAGACACCGGGAATCACAACAAAGGGACCGGATACAAGACTCCCCGCAGCAATACGTTTTGTAATTAAATCAATGGCAGTAAGGATCAGAATCATTAAGATCCCAAAACCGCGTCTGCCCTGCTTATTGGCGTTTTCCATTATTCAATCCCTTAAACCGATGCAAGATAACGAATTGCCTCAAGCATCTCCTCATCAGTTACATCATCCCGCAGGCATGCGCTTCCGAGTTTCTCAAGCAGAACAAATCTTATTCTGCCGTTATGCATTTTTTTATCTGATTTCGTGATTGCGAGTATTTCTTCCGGCACTGCATTCTCAAAATGAGTCGGAAGTCCGTATGCTCCGGTGACATCGATCACGGACTTCAGATCCGCCTCTGTCAAATATCCCCTTCTCTCACTCATACGGGCAGCCGCAATGGTACCGAGTGCAACACAGCATCCGTGCTGAAGAGAAAAATTACTGTTTTTTTCGATTGCATGACCGATCGTATGTCCAAGATTCAGATAGGCGCGGATACCTTTTTCGGTAGGATCCTCGTTTACGATCTGAATCTTGATCTGCTCTGTACGACGGATCATCTCTCCGATCGTTTCGGGATTTCGGGAGAGAACTGCCTCTCTGTTTTCAATCAGCCAGTCATAGAAGTCTTTGTCGGCAAGAAGTGCGGATTTGACCACCTCGCCCATTCCGGAAATAAACTGTTCATCCGGAAGCGTGTTCAGTGTCTTTGTGTTAACAAATACCGCAGACGGCATATGAAAGGCGCCAACCATATTTTTGTAGCCCTGATAATCAACACCTGTCTTGCCGCCTATACTGGAATCGATCTGAGCAAGAAGCGTAGTCGGAACCTGTACAAAGGCAATACCGCGCAGATAAATTGCAGCCGCGAAGCCTGTCATATCACCTGTCACGCCGCCTCCTACGGCAATTAACGCATCTCCTCTGTCAAAATGCTGTTCCAGCAGATAGCCCAGAAGTCCGCGGATCGAATCAAGTGTCTTAAATTCTTCTCCTGCAGGAAATGTGTATGCCGCTACAGTATGAAACTCCGTTTTAAGAGAAGCACGTATCTCTTCGGCAAAAAGAGACATAGTATTCGTGTCACCGACAATACAGACACGACCGGCCTTAGGCAGTACTTCTCTTACTGTCCTGCCAAGCATAACAAAGGAATCAGAAATAATCGGATTCATATACTTTTCCTTTCAATAATTTGTAATTTCATATAAATCTGTTAAAACGAAAACAGCGAAATCATCTGCTCCGTAAAAAACAAAAGAGCATCAGGCACAATCCCGATGCTCTTCCTGATTCGTTCTTATATTACATGGAGCAGAATGCTTATCTGTCTGTTATCCGCTCGCTTACATCGGAGGGAGATTAAAAGCGCCGCTTAAAATGCTTTGATAATCACCGGAAATCTCGACGCCTGCCGGAGTTAAAATAAAGATATAATTAGATATCTTCTGAAGCGATCCGTCAAGTGAATAGCATGCCCCGCAGGTGAAATCGATGATTCGCTGAGCAAGATCCACATCAATGCCTTCAAGATTCAGAACTACCGTACAGGAGTCAAGCAGCGTATCTGCTATTTCTCTTGCATCCTCCATAGAAGACGGTCTTACTACATTTACTTCGAGACTGGAAGCGCTCTTCTTTCTTCCAAACTGCTTTTTGGGTCTGCTCTTCGGCTTCGGAGCCGGCTCCTCATAGCTGTTCTCAAATTCATCGTCATAAGAAGTGAGGCGGGAAGAAGATTTGGATTTTGCGGGCTTCTTTTCGGTCTTTGCACGCTTTTTCGGTTCTTCAAAATCGAGATCATCATCTAAATCATCCGGATCTTCTCTGCGAAAACGTCCTGTGAAGCGCTTTTTCGGCTTTTTTTCCTCGTAGTCGTCCTCGAAATCGTCCTCTTCGTCAAAATCTTCGTCATCGTCGTAATCATCGCTTAATTTGATTCTGTCCAGAAATCTGTCAAGAAAACTCATGTTTTCATTTCTCCAATCTATCTCTGATAATTACGATGTCCGAAAATGCTGGTGCCGACGCGTACCATTGTGGAACCTTCTTCCACCGCAATCTCGTAATCGTTTGACATGCCCATACTAAGCACACTCATTTTCATATTATTATAGTTTTTAGAATTGATGTCAACACTTAATTGTTTTAACTTGCGGAACACCCAGCGGTCCTCTTCGGCATCTCCGACAAGCGGTGCGCTGGTCATGAGACCCTCAATCCTCACATGCGGATATGCGGCAGCGGCTTCAAGAAAGGCAGGAACTTCCTCATATCGAATTCCGAATTTACTCTCTTCCTCAGCAACATTGACCTCAATTAAAACCGGAATAACGCGATCATGCTTTGCAGCTTCCTTCTCAATAGTTTGTATCAGTTCCAGAGAATCAACCGAATGAATCATTGTGATGTACTCTGCAATATACTTTACTTTATTCCTTTGAAGATGACCGATCATGTGCCATCTGATGTCCTTTGGAAGAGCTTCGTGCTTTTCACGAAGCTCTTGAATATAATTCTCACCGAAGTCACGATGCCCCGCATCATACAGCTCACGGATATCAGATGCCGGCTTCGTTTTACTGACAGCAAGCAGCGTCACTTCTTCACTGTTACGTCCGCTCCGCTCGCAGGCTGAGCAGATTTTCTCTTTTACTTGATTTAAATTTTCCTGAAGCATACCTCTTCGTTGATACCTTCCTTAGTAATTGATCAAGATGCGGTAATCTGGGATTCTTTTACTTTAGATGAATCCAGTACGATATTATCGAACTCATTGATACCGTAATTCGTCCCTTCTTTTACAAGAATATAATCCTCATTACGTTCAATCATCTCGACTCTTCGAAATATCGCATAACCCTTGTTAATATTATAGACTCCTTCAAGAGAGGCAGTCTCTCTGACGATAAAGCGGTCCGAATTGGAATCCGGCTTTACGATAATATCACCGACGGAAAAATCATCGCTGTCGATATAACAGAGATTATTTTCCTCGTCATAAATCGTTGTCTTTATGAAAACCGCTTCTTCCTGTCCGCTTTCCGGATTTGTTGTCATTTTCATAAAACCGGAATCATTCGAATCTCCTCCATAGGTCATATATTCCGACGGAACCGTATAAAACTCTTTTTCTGTGACAGAGGATACCGGAATCTTGAGTCCTGTCTGAGTATTAGTAACCAGCTCCACACGAAGGAAACGACTTCCGATATAGCGGATCAGACCTGTGGAAAAATCCAGCTTGCCGTAATAGCTGCCGTCTTCGTCCGTAAAGATCGTAAATGCTGCCGTCTCGGTTGCACCATCCTTAAGAAATTTTACTTTAATGCGGTCGACAGTATCCAGCTTCGCGATCTGCTTTGCAGTCAGAGGAATGATCAAAGACCAGTCTTCGGAATTTACCAGCTTGTAGACCGGATCTCCGGCATTCACACGATCAGTTGTTTTTAATGCAGTAAAGGAATATGCCTTCTCATCCAAAAGATCGCCGTCGAAATTAGAGATATCTACATTTTCATATCCATCCGTCGAATAAAGGACGATTCCCTCGGAATCAGAAATATTCACTGTCTGTCCGTTCACGGTAAAGGAATTTGACAGATCCATATCAGTGAGATCGCCGAGAGCCGTGTTCAGGATCGTTCCCTCAATCTGATATTTCAGAGAATATGTCTCATAGAAGTCAGACTGGTCAAATCCACCGGTAAAAGAGATGATCTGATCCTTCACATTGCGAAGCGTCTTCTCGTCCAGTTCCTCATCAGAGGCAATTAACTGCTGGGAACTGATGCCGAAAATAACGCCCTTCTTTTTTACCTTGGAATTTTCAGCCGCATAATAAGTCACATAACCGGATGTATCGGTCGTTACGACCCTCTCGGAACGGATCGCAAGTCCGGTATATGTCTGATTTTTAGCAAGAGGTCCGGAAGTGACGCGATAGGAGGCGATGTGATTTGCCGACATAAGAATCACAACAGATGCAGCGATATAAATAAAAAGAATGCCAAAAATAATCGTTCCGATATTCAGCGCAAAACCGCGCCGAATACCGGACTGATTTCTTCTTGACATTCTTCTGTTTTGTTCAGAAATTCGTCTAGCCATTACAGTGCAATAATTACCTTATCCTTAAGCTCTTCGTTCAGCTCGGAAATATCAAGTGAAAGGGAAATAACAACATCGATATTAAACTTTGTACTGATTTCATCGATTCTCTTAATTGCTGCTGTCACATCCTGTCCTTCAAGCTTTGCGCATTTCATAAATGCATCAAGATATAAAGACTGAAGGTCATGGTCCTGAGAAATAATGCCGGAAATAAATCCGATGAACTCATCACTGTTCTGCAGGTCGTATCCGGAAACATCAATCAGTCTGATCTTGTTGTTCAGCTCATACATATGATGTGTATCCTTATCCAGGAATACAATATTTCCGTTAGCGCTCTTGATCTCTGCATTCACTTTATCGAGAAGTTCCCTTGTTTTGCCCTTTCCTTTATGACCAATAATTAAGTGAACCATAATGTTGTCCTCCTTTGATGTTTTATCCGAACAAAGTGTTTTCAGTTATGTCCGGTACAGCAGCAATTAACTCAATTAGGAAAACAGCTGTGCATGTTAACCATAAATTGAATTTGCTATTTATCTAAGTATAGTGTATTTTTCCACAAATTTCAAGAAAAATCCCTCAATCATTGATAAGAGATAACAAACCGCTCATATCCGTGTACAGAGCATCTTTTGAAGCGGCACCGAGTATAATAGAAACATACGGCTGTCCGTATGCATTCTGAGATTCAATGCAAAGACAGCTCCCAGCCTCATCCGTTGTACCGGTCTTTCCGCCAAGGACAGTGACATTGGCAGGAGGATCATAAATTCCTGTCAGATACTGGTCTGTAGAATCCAGATTGACGTGTGCCTCTTCTCCGTCAGCATTTGTATAAGTCAGGTCGTAAACACTGACCTGCATGATATTGGTAAACAAATCATACTGCAGTGCCTCATGGAACATGAGATAAATATCATATACAGTCGTGTAATGATTCTCATCATGAAGACCTGAGGCGTTTGTGAAATGTGAATTTGTCGCACCGATCCTTGCAAGTTCCTCATTCATCATCTCAACAAATGCAGCCTCTGAACCGCCGACCGTTCTGGCGATTGCCTTTGCCGCATCATTGCCGGAATGGATCAGAAGACCGCGCATAAGCTCACTCATCTTCACCTGATCTCCGATACGAAATCCGCAGACGGTAGCACCTGCCTCCAGTTCCAGATCCTGCCAGTTGATCGTGACAACCTGATCCATGTCTCCGTATTTAATGGCAAGGACCGCAGTCAGAATCTTAGTGACGGAAGCCGGGTAGACCCTGTCAAACATGTTTCGTGAATACACGACAGCACGATCATCCAGTGAGAAAAGAGCGCCTGTCTCATCACCCTGAAGAGATACCGCACTGTTTGCTACATTTTCACTTGTCACACAAAGATCTGAAGCAAAAGAAACTTTGCTCCGCTGTGCGCGTTCATCCTCATTTTGATAGTCGATTTCCTTTACGGAATAAAGAGCAGGAAGAGAAACAGACTGATTCATTCGAACCGATACGAAGTGCACGGTTGCGAACGAAGCGGCAGCTACCAGCAGAGCAACAAGCGCTACAGTCAGTCGCACTTTGTTCCGTGCTCTTTGCTGCTCTTTCTTCCTTTTTCGTGCCTTTTTCATGATGCATATCTCCTGCGGCGATGGTTATTTGACTGGAAATGAATTTTTCCCTGAAGTCCGACATTCAAGACAAGTCCCATTCCGATGAACAGGGATACAAGAGATGTCAGACCGTAGCTCACGAAGGGAAGCGGTGTACCTGTATTGGGCAGCATTCGGGTCGCCACTCCGATATTAATAAAGCTTTGCAGCGACACAATGGACGCCATACCCGCGCAGATGATCTTTCCGGAAATATCCTTGGCTCGGGAACTTAAAATCAGACATTCCACAACTATCAAAAACTGTAGAAGAATAATGCCCGAACTGCCGAGAAAGCCCAGCTCCTCTCCCGCAACGGCAAAGATAAAGTCTGTCTGAATCTCGGAAATAAAGTTTCCTTTATTTGCGGAGGAAACATCCGAGTTATTCAGTCCCTTCCCGGTCAGCTGACCGCTTCCGATCGCTGTGACGGAATTATTCTGCTGAGTCGTATTATCATTGTATTCTTCATTATCCGGATAGAGAAAAGCCATAATTCGGGTTCTCTGATAATCACGGATAAGTGTCTGATTCGGCTGCACGACGATCGCCATAAACATGACTCCGACCGGAATCAGTATCGCCAGTACGCCGACGATATATTTGTAGCTCAAGCCCGCAACAAAATACAGCAGGCAAAACACACCGGTAATAGTGATCGTGTTTTTCAAATCTGGCTGGCTGACAATGAGAACCAGCGGAAGAGCCAGAAGAAGAAGTGTTCTGAGCACTACTCTGGGCTTATTTAAATCATTTTCATGATCCATGAAATAGCGCGCAAAGAAAATGATCAGAATGATTTTGGAGAGCTCTACGGGCTGAAACTGAATCGGTCCGATCGAGATCCATCTGGTTGCGCCCTTCGTATTTACGCCGGCAATAATTACGGCCATCAGCAGGACGAGATTCACCACATAAAAAATACGATAAAAATTTAGAATCCAGGAAAAGTCAATGAGTGAAACGATGATCATAAGTATGATCCCCGCAGTCACACCGGCCAGCTGTCTCATCTGAAGATCCGAGTCCGCACTTCCAACCAGCAGGACTCCGATCCCCGATAGTGCTATGAGCCACAGCACCAGCCTGAAATTATAATCTCTCAGTTTGTATTGCTTTAGCATGTATACCTGTCCTTTCAGGGATCCGCATGATCAGGATTCCTGTCTATCATGTATTGTCTGCTTATCCGTCGATTCTCTCGTTCGAAATACTTTCCGTCATAGCCGTACCTGTCAGAATCTGCGCAGTCTCTACCATGTTGTAATAATACTGGTAAACGTCTTTTCCGATCAGAACCGCATTTCCGGATGAATATCCGTTACTCATACGCGCCACAACGGAGATCTCCGGATTTTCATAAGGACCGTAGGAAATAAAGAGCGCATGGGACGGACGTGTTGTAGACTGCTCGGCAGTTCCGGTCTTACCTGCGATCTCAATTGCCATATCATTCCAGGTATCTCTATCTGTAATAACCGCGCGCATACCCTCGTGAAGCTTATTCCAAATACCTGTATCAATGGAAATCGTACTCTCTACGGACGGCGTGAAATCAACGATTACGCTGCCGTTTGTGTCGGTGACTCTGTCAAGGATAGAGAGGTTGTAGCTTGTTCCGCTGTTAGCAATAGAGGTAACGTAACGGGACATCTGTGTCAGCGTATAGGAGTTCGTTCCCTGACCGATCGAAGATGCGATTCCGTAAGAATCCGATACCTGCGGAGTGGCCTCCGGAACCTCTATTCCCGAGTTCTTGTCCATATTATACATTTTTGCATAGGTAGTCAGCTTATCGATTGCGATCGAGTCGGAATAATCACCGTTATCATCAACACCAAGCTCATAGCCGACATTACAGAAATAAATATTGCAGGAATTCATAATTCCGCCGACCAGATCAAGGTCTCCGTGTCCGTTTGCCAGCCAGCATCTTAACGGTGTCTCTGTTCTCTCAAATACACCGCTGCAGTAATAGCTGGTGTCTGCAGTGATCGCTCCCTCATTCAGTCCCGCAGTAGCCGTGATCAGCTTGAAGGTAGAACCCGGTGCCGTCTTCTGCTGCGTCGCCTTATTGAAGAACGGACCTGACTGATCAGCCGCCAGCTTATTGTAATAAGCAACATCCATGGTGTTCGCAAGACGATTGTTGTCGTAACCCGGATAGCTGACACAGGCAAGTACCTCGCCGGTATTGACATCTGTCACAACGATTGAACCGGAACAGGGATCAAGTGCCAGCATTGCAGGCGTAAGCTCCAGCGAATCGATCTTGGAAATGATCAGGTCATAATTCGTGATCGTTCCGGCAAGAAAGCGGTCATAGGTTCCGTCGTCCTTCTGAAGGATACCCTGATCGTAAAGTGACTGGATGACCATGGTACCCGTGATCGTTCCGGATTTTACCAGATACTTATAGAGAATGCTGCTGAATCCGGATTCTGTACTCAGAGAGTCCTGAATATAGGATGAAAGCTGAGTATAAACCTCTTCGGAATCAAGATAAGATTCGTCTGATGAGAATCTGCCGATATCCACCCAGTTCCGGCTGATTGCATAAGTCAGATACTCTCTCAGAGAGATATTCTCATCTCTGGTCCATGCCAGATAAGTTGCATCGGTCTTATCAATTAACGAAGTATCCAGTATTCCGGTCGTTGAAGAAAGAAAGGTATCTACAATGTAAGTCTCGTACTCCTGCATTTCGGCACTGAGTTCATTGTAGGGAGTAGGATCCGAAGCCGTCAGTTCCGCCTGAACCTCGGCAAATACAGAAGACTGCTTTGCCGTGAAAAGTGCGGCTATCTCCTGCTCCGCAGTGGATGCATCGTCCGCAAAAAAGTGATCTGCATCAAGAACATTGTTGGTAAAAATATTCCTGTAGACATCCGTGATCGGAATACGGATATCCAGCGTATCCTCTACAGCCGTAACATCAAAGCTGTCCGCATTGATGATCACGCTCTCCAAAACGCCGGCAATTCTCTGCTCCAGGATCTGGTAAGCCGCGATCGTAAGATCCTTATCGATCGTCAGATAGACATCATTTCCGGCTACAGGCTCCACGGTGGAATCAGAATCGATCTTCAGTACACGCCCGACATTATTTACATAAACATTCTCAACACCGTCGCTTCCCTGCAGATACGTCTCCATGATCTGTTCCACACCGGACTTTCCGACAATAGAAGTCGTACTGTAGTTGGAATTTTCCTCACTGAGTTCAGCGAGCTCTTCGGAAGAGATCTTTCCGGTATAACCGATGATCGACGCAAAGGCCTCCGGGGAATCATAAACGCGGACAGAATCCTCCTGAATATCAATACCTGTCAGATTTGCCTTCTGTTCAGACAAGATCGCAACCGCATTGTCGGAAATATCCGTTGCGATCGTGACCGGAACATACTTTCTGTAGCTGGTAGTAAACAGCTGATAGCGAACGAAAACAATATCCAGAATTTCCTGTTTCGTGAGAGTCTCCGGAAGACCTGCCTCAGCCAGCTCCTCGGAGGTATATGGTTTGTCTGCATTTTCAATACTGTATCCGGAGGTGCTCACCAGATAGCGGATCATGTCATCCGCAGAGCTCGAGGACTGCTCGTTCGTCATATCGGTCGTAAGAGCACAGCCGTATACATCCGCCTTAAATCTTTGGAGGGTACTTCCCGAAACATCGTAGGCATAATTGCCGTTGGCATCCAGCACGACATGGAAATCATTAGACAGGGAGTCACCCGTGCTCTCGAGAATTCTGGCGATCTGATACGCCTCACCGTTCAGGGCAAGGCTGCGCTGACGTTTTGTTTCATAGTCGCCGGAATCTTCAAGAGTCAGGCTGTAAGAAAGTCTGTTGTAGGCAAGGACATTGCCGTTTCTGTCATAAATATTTCCGCGGGTACTCTTGATGGTTCGTGTCTTAGTCGTCATGACATCAAAGTTGCCCGCATAATCATCACCGTTCATGATCTGCAGAACATAGAGCCTGCGGATCAGCAGAATGGAAAGAACAGTGAACAGGATCGCCAAAATTGCGATCCTGCTGATTTTTAAACGCCGTTTATTTTTTTTCCTCAGTCTCTTATCCATAAAGACTGGTTCCCCTCTTTTTCTTTCTCGACCATCCTGTGATTTATGCGGTAGATCAATCGATAAAGCACGATCGTGATAAGCACGGTCCAGACTGTCTCCGGCAAAATGATCGTCTTAAAATACGAAACAAATTCCGTTCTGCCCTGAAGCAGAAATCCGAAAATATAAATAACGATGTTGTAGAAGATCTCGCCTGCTGCAACAAGCAGAAGCGGAACCTTGATATCTTCGTCTCCGAAAATATTCCGAAAGCTTCCGCACGCATATCCGATGACAACAAGAATAATAGAATGCGTACCGAGAAGATATCCGTACGTCAGATCATAGAAAAGTCCGCAGACAAACCCCACCGTCATACCCTCTTTTCTCCCCTGCATGAAGGCAATCGATGTGGTCATGATCAAAAGCAGGTTCGGTGCGATCGTGATGATGTCCAGCATTTTAAAGACCGAAGTCTGTAAAATAAAGCACAGCCAGATCATCAGCAGGATCACCAGTTTCCTTCTCAATCCGAATTCTCCTTTGTCTGTTTCACTTCTGTGATCACAAGTACCTCGCGCAGGGAGCGGAAACTTGCAACGGGGATCAGATACCCGGATTTTGTCAGTTTGTTAGAGCTGATGGAAAGATCACTCACATAGCCGATCAGCAGACCGGACAGATACTGGGAGCTGACATTCGAGGTCACGATTGCGGATCCTTCTGTCACCTCATCATTCGGATCGCTCAATCCCGAAAAAGAGATTCTCCCCGATTCAAAATTCAGAAGACTTCCCGTAACCACACAGGTCTCGGAAGTATTTGCTGCCATAGCAGAGATATTGTTCGCATCATCGATAATGGAGCGGACGGTTGCCCAGTGCTCTCCTGTCTCGGTGACGATGCCGATCAGTCCGCCCTGAGCAAGAACGTTCATGTCTACACGGATTCCGTCAGCTGTTCCTTTATTGATTGTAAACGTACTGTACCAGTTGCCCGGATCCTTGGAAATCACCTCGGCGGCAACTTTGTTATACTCCGGATACTCCTGATCCAGCTTATAGAGAGCCTCGAGTCGTGTGAGTTCTGTCTGAGCCTGCATAAGCTCGGAATTCTGTTCTGTCAGCGCATCGATCTGAGCCTGAAGTTCTTCATTAGCCGCACTCAGCTCCTGAACAGACTGAAAGCCTGAGAGCTGTTTGCGAAACCATCCGCCGACCTGATTGATCCCGTTCTGAAACGGAGCAACCGCGTACCCTGAAATTTCTCTGACAGGAGATATCATCCCGGGCAGCGTAGAGGATGCCAGCATCAGACCGATACATACAAATACAAACACGGTCAGAAGATATCTGCTCCTGATATGAATACTGAATTTTCTGAATCTGCGTTTCATTTATTTTTCCTTATCGCATAAGCAAATTTCTGATATTCACTGTGATTGATCAGTTCCTGCAGTCCCTGGATCGTATTCTGCTCATAGTAGGGCGATAAATTGATCCTGCATCCGATCACCTGACTGAGATACTGATCGATTCCCTGAATCCGGGATGTTCCTCCGGTCACATAGATTCCCTCATCTATGATATATTTTCCGAGCTGAGGCGGCACTCTCTCAAGAAAGGTCTTCATGGCAGACGCCACCTCGGAGAATTTACGCTCTACCGCCTCGGATACGAGTGCAGCGGAAACGACGCACTCTCTCGGAAGGCCGGACAGCGTATTGAGTCCGTGTACTTTTCTTGCTTCATTTCCGGATGGATCAAAGGAAGCGAGAACCGCCTTCAGTCTGCGGGCCGTTCTCTTCCCGATCAGCAGATTGTTTCTTTTTCTGATCTCATTGCAGATAGCATCATTCAGATCCTGACCGCCTATGGGAATGCGGCTGCTGATGATCACCTGCTCTCCTGCTATCACAGAGAGGACCGTATTCTTTGCACCCATATTTACGATCATCGTACCTCTCGTACGCGTGACGGGGATTCCGAGAGCCAGAGCATCACAGATCGGTCTGTCCACCAGATAAACGTGCGGATTGCCGAGAGCCCTTACGTGACTGAGTGCATAATAAGATCTGCGCTCTATCTCGGACATATTGACCGGCGCTGAACAATACAGAACCGGAAATCTCGTCATATGCTTTTCGCAGCGTGCGAGCAGTACGCGCAGCATCATATCAACTTCTGCAACATCCGCGATATTTCCATTGATCACAGGTCTGTCTACAATGATGTTCGGCGGATTTTTTTCATAGATTTCAAATGCCTCGTTGCCGACAGCAATTACCTGCGTGCGATTGCGGATCGCTATCATATCCTTTTCCACAATAGTCCGCTTGCTGCGCTGACTGTATATCTTGACAGCACTCGTGCCGAGATCGACACCAAACACACTTTTGTTGAACATGTATACTCCCTGAATAAATGATTTATGTTTCTTTCTGCATGGAAGGCAGAAGTCCGTTTTCTGCAAAGCTTACGTAACAGCGGTCTCCGATTACAATGTGATCCAGAAGACGTATGTCGAGCAGTTCTCCCGCACGGGCGATCTTATCAGTCACCGCACAGTCTGCATCGGAAGGTTCCGGATCTCCGCTGGGATGGTTGTGAATCAGCACGATACTGACAGCCCTGAATTTCATGGCTGATAAAAAAATTTCACGGGCAGACAAAAGCGAAGCATTGACTGTGCCGATCGTGATACATTCATCACCGATCAGATGATTCTTTGTATCCAGCATTGCACAGATCAGATGCTCCTGTTCTTCGTGGCGAAGCCTCTCCATATAATAATCGGCGATGGATTCAGGGCTCCCAAATGAGAGCCGCTCCTTTGCATTGCGCATTGCAATACGCTTGGACAGCTCTCCGATACATTTCATTTGTATCGCTTTCACTTCTCCGATCCCCGGTACCGACATAAGCTCATCTACGGATAGATGGCAGATGCCAAGCAGCCCCGGCACATCACTCGAAAGACGCAAAATATGCTCGGCAAGATCAGTTGCCGATTTTCCTTTTGTCCCGGTGCGCAGGATCACAGCAAGAAGCTGTGCATCTGTCAGCGACTGCGGCCCGTATTTCAGGCAGCAGTCATAG
The DNA here is from genome assembly GCA_030527595.1 of Lachnospiraceae bacterium. GTDB lineage: Bacteria > Bacillota > Clostridia > Lachnospirales > Lachnospiraceae > Chordicoccus. Next base: position 17,022 of record JAUNAN010000003.1, read on the forward strand.
GGTCTTTGAGATTCCGATACCTGTTCTTTGTTTTTCATACGTAAATACCCTTTCCGTTCTCAGGCAGATCCGGGTGATACGCGTAAGCTATTTTAGCATAATTAAAACATGATGTACACGTTACGAAAAAAAACTTAATCGGAAATTAAGCTCTTTCCGGCAGCGGCACGACCTGCCAGAATTCCGCTCGACCAGGCGAACTGCAGATTCCAGCCGCCGCAGACAGCATCAATATCCAGGCATTCTCCTGTCACAAAAAGTCCCCTGTTTTTCTGTGACTCGAGTGTCAGCGGAGAGATTCCCTCCGTCGATATTCCACCCGCTGCGACCTGGGATCTGGAGAGATCCAGAGTGCCCGCAGCGGTAAATCGCCAGTCCGTGATCTTTCTTATGAGGCAGTCTGCTTCCGCCTGTTTCGGAACTCCCTTCAAAAAAGCAGGAATCAGTTTTTCCGGCAGAATGCCGCAAAGCATCTCTTTCCAACCTGCATTTCCGAGTGCTTCATCCTGCGAAGCAAGAAGCGCCTTCAATTCCTTTCCGGAAAGATCAGGCAGCAGGTGCATAGAGATCTCGCATTTTGTTCCCGCTGCTTTTCCTCTTGAAATATAAGAACTCAGGATGAAGGCAGGAATACCGGAAATCCCGTAATCTGTCAGCTGCACCTGCCCCCGCTCACGATAGATCTCCCTGCCGTCCCGAATAAGAGCAAGCTCCGCCGTCACGCGTACACCTGCCCACTCCTTTGTGAAGTTTTCTTTTAGACGAATACCGGTCAGCGCAGGGAGAACAGGCATGACCTTCATGCCCAGCTTCTCCGCTATCCTGTAGCCGAAAAATTCATCCGGATCGGAGGAGTAAAAATCGGAACCGGACGGCGATGCACAGGAACCAAAGCTGAGGATCAACCGCCGTGCACGGTACTTCCAGCCGGTCGTCGCGACGCAGTAACCGTTGTCCTCTTTTGATACATCGATGACAGAGTCACCGAGCTTAATGCGGACACCGAGCTGCTCTGCCCTTCTTAGCAGGGCAGACAGAACGCTGCGTGCCTCTTCGGAGCGAGGATATACCCATCCGTCACGGTCAATGACAGGAATACCGATGCGGCTGAAGAAATCAAGTGTATCTGATACCGTAAAATTCGAGAGCACCTCCAATGCAAACTCAGGATGACAGCCGCGATATACGTTCCTGGAATTTCCTTTATTTGTCAGATTGCACTTGCCGTTTCCGGTGCGCAGAAGCTTTGTTCCGGGCTTGCGGTTTGCCTCAAGAACAAGCACTGCCGCACCGTATTCCGCAGCGGAAACAGCTGCCGCAAGACCGGATGCGCCTGCCCCGATCACAATGATATCCGGTTGAAATGCCATGCTTTCCTTCTTTCCTCTTTACTTTGAGATCAATATGAAAGCTCCCTGTCAATAGAGGCGTAAACGATCAGGGAACCGGTATTGTTTTCAGCAATGCGGAATCGTTACCAGTCCCTTGTCCTTAAGTGACTGAAGAGAGCTCAGAATTCCCAGCTTTGCAGAAGGCCAGGTGAGTCCTCCCTGAAAATACACATTATAGGGCGGTCTGATCGGGCCGTCTGCAGAGAGCTCTATGGATGAGCCGGATACAAACGCACCGGCAGCCATAATAACCGGATCATCATATCCGGGCATATCCCACGGTTCCGGAGTTACGTGTGCATCAACAGGCGCTGCCTTTTGTATGCCCTCGCAGAAAGCGATCACACGCTCCGGCGTTTCAAGAGTGACTGCCTCAATAATATCGTGACGCTCCTCTGTGCTGTCCGGCACCACAGTAAAGCCGAGACGCTCATAGACGTTCGCGGAAAAGATCGCACCCTTCAGAGCCGCTGCCGTGACGACCGGCGCAAGGAAAAATCCCTGATAGAAGGAAGTGTTCATATTGAGAGAAGGTCCCACTTCACTTCCCAGTCCGGGACAGGTCATGCGGAAAGATGCTTTTTCCACGCACTCTCTTGTACCGGCAATATATCCGCCGACGGGAGCAAGTCCGCCGCCCGGATTCTTAATTAAGGATCCCACGATCATATCCGCTCCGAAATCGGAGGGCTCTACACGCTCCACAAACTCCCCGTAGCAGTTGTCTACCATTACCGGGAGATTCGGATCGACTTCCTTGACACACTTCACCGCCTCTGCAATTTCAGAGACAGATAAGGTTTTTCTTGTCGCATATCCCTTTGAGCGCTGAATTGCAACCAGCTTTGTCTTTGGTCCAATGGCATTGCGGATCCCTTCAAAATCAAAGGAGCCTTCCTCCCTGAGATCCACCTGCTTATAGGTGATTCCATACTCTGCAAGAGATCCCCGTGAAGGCCGGATCCCGATCACTTCCTCCAGCGTGTCATAGGGCTTTCCGGAAATCGAAAGAAGCTCATCTCCCGTTCTCAGATTTCCGAAGAGCGCAATGGAAAGCGCGTGAGTCCCGCAGGAAATAAGGGGACGCACCAGTGCCGCTTCAGTGTGGAATGTATGTGCATAGACCTCTTCCAGCTTCTCCCGCCCCAGATCATTGTATCCGTAACCGGTCGTTCCGGTTAAGCAGGCCTCGCTTACCTGGGCCTCGTGCATGGCATGGATGACCTTCATCTGATTATATTCCGCTGTCTCATCGATCTTCGCAAACCGTCCCGAAAGCTCACGGACAATACCTTCACCGTAAGCATAGACCTCGCTGTCGATTCCGAGACTTGCATATATATTTTCTCTGTTCATGATTTAAATGATTCCTCTTTCATGCGCCGTCTGTTCCATAAAAGAAACAATTGACGATATGTTGTGGTCAAAAGAAGATGTGTTGATCTTCACGGTATCCTTTTCCCGGTTAAACCAGGTCTCCTGACGCTTGGCATAATGACGGGTATCTCTCTTTAAAATATAAACAGCCTCCTCCAGAGTCGTTCTTCCGTCAAGATGATCGAGCATTTCCTTATAGCCGAGTCCCTGCATGGAGACGTGCTGACGGGTAAGTCCCATAGCGCGGAGATATCGGACCTCATCGGCAAGTCCCTCCTCCATCATGAAGTCCACGCGCCTGTCGATCCGTTCATAGAGTGTCTGCCTGTTATCGGTGATTTGAAAAAAGAGCACCTCATAGGGGCTTTCCTTTTCTTTTTCCTCTCGGTTATGCTCGGAAATTTTCTTTCCCGTGACGGAATAATATTCCAGAGCACGGATCACGCGTTTCACATTATTCGGATGGATCTCCGCTGCCGCCTCCGGATCCACGGCCTTAAGTTCTTCATGGAGAGCCTCATTTCCCTTATCCTCAGCTAACGCTCTGAGTGATTCACGCAGATTCAGATCCGGATCCTGTTCCCCGAAACTGATGTCCCGCGTGACTGCCTGTATATAGAATCCGGTACCGCCGCACAGGATCGGAATATGGCCTCTCTCCAAAATCTCTTTCCTGGCAGCATCCGCAAGCTCCTTATACCGGGCAACGTCAAACTCCTCCATGGGATCTGCCACGTCCAGCAGATAATGAGGAACACCCATCATCTCCTCAAGGGTGATTTTTGCGGTGCCGATATCCATGCTGCGATAGACCTGCATGGAATCCGCTGAAATTATTTCACCGTTTATCCTGCGTGCAAGCGCAACCGCAAGGTCACTCTTCCCCGATGCGGTAGGTCCCGCGATTACAATGAGCGGTTCTTTCATTTTTAAACAATCCTCTTAAACTTCTTCTCCAGATCCTGACGGGAGAAGGCAATAATCGTCGGTCTTCCGTGCGGGCAGTGATAAGGATCCTCCAGAGTCATTAGCTCGTCAAAAAGAGCCTCTGCCTCAGGCAACGAGAGTCGTCCGCCGCCCTTGACTGCAGCCTTGCAGGCCTCCGTTGCAACGCGATGTATATAAAACTTCAGATCATGCACATTATCGGAGATCTCGACATGATCCAGCAGCTCATGAAACAGATCGGCAGAGCGGATATTTCCCAGCTGATAGGGAACCGCCGTGATCACATAATCATGACCGCCGAAACTCTCGATTTCAAATCCGAGATTCAGAAAAGCCTCCCGGTATACGTTAAGCCTCGATTCCTCATCACTGCTCAGAGTAAGAAGGATCGGCGGGCTGATCATCTGGGACGCACTCTTCTGATCCGCATACTGTTTCATGAGCCTCTCAAAGAGCACCTTCTCATGTGCGGCATGCTGATCGATGATAAAGAGAGAGCCGTCATACTCCACAAGCCAGTAAGTCAGAAATACCTGCCCGATAATACGCCGCTTGTCTTTTGCTGCAGCATCCAAAAATCCGGGTGCCGTGGTCTCCGTGAGCTCCAGGCTTTGCTGCTCATAGACAGGTTTTTCTTGGTTCGTCTGAGCGATCGTCTTTCCTAATGCACTTATTTCAGACTGAACCGATGTCTCCTCTGCAGGCAGTACAGAGTGCACCGCTTCCGCTGCGTCTGTATTTGTTTCAGACCGAACCTGCGGATTTTCTGCAGGAAGTACCGAGCGCACTGCTTCCGCTGCGTCTGCGGCAGAATGAGCTGATGCAAACCTGCTGCAGTCACGCGCCTCCTCAGCAACTTTTGAGACGGATACATGTTCTGCAGGGATTGCATATGCCGACGGAACTGCACTCTCTGACGACATTGCAGTCTCCGATGGTATTACTCTCTCTGACGGCATCGCAGTCTCCGATACGATCGGCTGAATCCTCTTCTGTTCACGCTCTGTCTGCCGGACAGCAGCCTTTGTTTCAAAAGGCTCCGCCGGTCTCTTTTCTCCCTCTCCCGGTCCGATCACAACAGGCTTGTCCTTTTCCGGTGTATCTACAGTCGTATGAATGACCATCTCCCGATGAGCAAGACTGTCTCTCACACAGGTGCGCAGCCTGTCATAGATCCCTTTTTCATCGGAGAAGCGAACCTCCATCTTGGACGGATGTACGTTGACATCAACACCGCGGCCGTCTGTTTCGATAAACAGGCAGGTAAACGGATACTGATGCTGCATCAGCATCGTTCCATACCCTTCCTCTATACCGCGTGCGATCACCTTGCTCTTTACATAACGACCGTTTACGTAATAATTTTCAAAATTCCTGTTGCCGCGGGAGAGATGCGGCTTTCCGATAAAACCGGAGATGTGAAGCCCTTCCTCTGAAAAAGTGCATTCAACTAATTCCTCGGCGATCTGTCTTCCGAACACGTGATATATGGCATCCTTCAGGGAGCCGGTTCCCGTGGAAGACAGCTTTACCTGTCCGTTCTGCAGAAACTGAAAGGCGATATCGGGGTTGGAAAGAATCATTTGCTCCATTAATGATCCGACGTGGGATCCTTCCGTAGAGGCAGTTTTTAAAAATTTTGCTCTGGCAGGAACGTTATAAAAAAGATCACGGACGATGATCGTCGTTCCGTCCGGAGCACCGATTTCACCGCTCTCCTTTTCTCTTCCGCCTTCCGTGAGATAGCGTGTCGCTGTCAAAGAATCCGGTGACTTTGTGATCATCTCCACACGGCTCACGGCGGTAATGCTCGAAAGTGCTTCCCCCCGGAATCCGAAAGATCCGAGAGAATGCAGATCCGCTGCCGTCGTGATCTTACTTGTGGCGTGTCTTGCGAACGCAAGCGGGATCTGATCCTCCGGTATTCCTCTTCCGTTATCTGTCACACGGATCAGGGAAATTCCTCCGTCACGAATCTCAACCGTGATGCGGGTAGCTCCGGCATCGATCGCATTTTCTACCAGCTCTTTTACAACGGAAGAAGGTCGTTCCACGACCTCACCCGCCGCTATTTTATCAATTGTGAGTTGATCCAGCACCTGAATAGGTCTGTTTTCCGCTCCCATCAATCGTATTCTCCTTATATTCGGGTGCATCTAACGTGCACTCTGTCCATGTATCGGAAGAAACAGGATCGTCTTTTCTCAGTCCTTCTTCCAGCGGTTTTTCAGCTTATTCTGAAGACGATACAATTCGTTCAAGGCATCCAGAGGTGTCATATTGGTGACATCCATATTTTCGAGATCCTTCAGGACATCCTGATCCGAAACCGCATCAAAGAGAGACATCTGTTCCAGATCGACATCATCGTAGTGTGCTGCCTTGGCTTTTGTCTTTGAATGAGAAGTAACAGCCTCGATCCCTTCCGTAATATCTGCCTGAGAGAGCTGCGCAACGAGCTGTCCCGCTCTTCCGAGAACGGCTTCCGGTACGCCTGCGAGACGCGCGACCTGAATACCATAGCTCTTGTCCGCTCCGCCTCTGACAATTTTTCTCAGGAAAACGATATCTTCTCCCTTTTCCTTCACGGCAATACAGAAGTTATGTACACCGTCGATCTTGCCCTCGAGCTCCGTCAGCTCATGATAGTGTGTCGCAAAAAGTGTCTTTGCGCCAATGATCTTTTTATCCGAGACATACTCCACGATCGCCCAGGCGAGGGCCAGACCGTCGAAGGTAGAGGTTCCTCTTCCGATCTCGTCGAGGATCAGCAGCGAATGAGAGGTGGCATTTCTCAGAATATTGGCGACCTCCGTCATCTCCACCATAAAGGTACTCTGTCCGCTTGCGAGATCATCGGATGCACCGACTCTTGTAAAGATCCGGTCCACCAGCCCGATCTCAGCGGAGTCGGCCGGAACAAAGGAGCCGATCTGCGCCATCAATACGATCAGCGCAGTCTGGCGCATGTAGGTAGACTTTCCTGCCATGTTCGGTCCGGTAATGATCGAGATCCGGTTTGTTTTATTATCAAGCAGGGTATCGTTCGGGACAAAGCCGTCATTTTTAATCATCTTCTCAACGACGGGATGCCGTCCGCCCACGATATTCAGCTTTCCCGAAGTATTGATCTTCGGACGCACGTAGCGGTTCTGCTGTGCCGTCTTTGCGAAGGAGGCAAGAACATCCGTCGCAGCAACGATCTGTGCGGTCTGCTGTATTCTTGTAAAAGTCTCGGAGATTCGGTCTCTCACATCGGAATACAGGAGATATTCCAGAGAGTTCAGACGATCCTCCGCACCGAGGATCGCATCCTCGAGCTCCTTTAACCGCGGCGTTGTATACCGCTCCGCATTTGTCAGCGTCTGCTTTCTGATGTAGGTTTCAGGGACCTTATCCTTGAAGGAATTCGTGACCTCTATGCAGTATCCGAACACACGATTGAACTTTACTCTGAGCGTATGGATTCCTGTCCGTTCTCTTTCCTCCATCTCATATTCCGCCAGCCACTGCTTTCCGTCTGTTTTTGCCTTACGATAGGTATCCACATCCGCATTGTAGCCGTCCCGGATAATACCGCCCTCCTTCATAGCCAGAGGCGGATCATCCTGAATAGATCGTTCGATCAGTTCGGCAACATCTTCCAGCGTATCGAAGCGATCCGATACCTCCGCAAAGTACGGTGCCTCAAGCTGCTTCATCACGCCCAGAATATGGGGCAGCATCTGCAGAGAAGTTTTCAGGGCGATCAGATCTCTCGGGTTTGCACTCTTATAGCTGATACGGCTGACCAGCCGTTCCAGATCATATACCGGTCCCAGATATTCCCGCAGCTCCTCACAGCAGATAGGCGCTCTGCACAGCGCTTCCACCGCATCCAGACGCATCTCTATCTCATCTTTCTGAATCAGCGGCTGCTCTATCCAGGAACGCAGCATGCGCGCCCCCATTGCGGTCTTTGTCTTATCAAGAACCCACAAAAGAGATCCGCGCTTTTCTTTCTCTCTCAGAGTTTCCGTCAGTTCCAGATTCCTGACGGTAGAGACGCCGAGCACCATATAACCGTCAGACTGATATGCGGTGACATGTGAGATATGGCGTAAATCTGTTTTCTGCGTCTCAAACAGGTAGGTCAGCAGACCGCCCCCGGCACATACCGCACAGGGATATTCCGAGATTCCAAGCCCCTCTGCCGAAGATACATGAAAATGGTCCAGCATCACCTGAAGCGCAGCTTCCTCCGCAAAATAGCGGTTGTCAAGCGGCTCGATCAGCATATTGAAGCGGTTTCGGAACACATCCAGATCAAGACCGGACATCATCAATGCCTCATTGCAGATAAGTTCCGAGGGAGCAAATTTGCTGATTTCATCCTCCAGTCTTTTCAGGGAAGCGGTATCCGTTACACGGAATTCCCCGGTAGAGACATCGCACACTGCGAGACCGTAACAGTCGGATGTGCAGATCACAGACATAATATAATTGTTGCGTCCGTCTTCGATCGCTTCTGTATCAAGATTGGTCCCCGGTGTCACGACACGCGTGACTTCTCTTTTGACCAGTCCCTTTGCTTCCTTCGGATCCTCCACCTGATCGCAGATCGCAACACGGTGTCCGTTTCGAATGAGGCGGTTGATATAAGTATCCACAGCATGAAAAGGAACGCCGCACATCGGCGCCCTCTTCTCTAAACCGCATTCTTTCCCGGTCAGCGTCAGAGAGAGCTCACGGGAAACCATCTCCGCATCGTCAAAAAACATTTCATAAAAATCTCCGACGCGGTACATGAGAACACAGTCCTTATAATCCTCTTTTCTTGTGAGGTAGTCCTGCATCATCGGTGACAATGCCATTCTTTTTTATTCCTTTCCATCCGGTAAGACCGGAGTTCCGAAGTAGTAGAATCCCCTGCAGTCATCCAGTTTGACGGGAACCGTTGTCCCGATCATTGATTCATCCCCCGGAAAATGTACAACGAGATTGTGTGAAATTCTGCCCGTTACATAACCGGGCTCCTTGTTGACCTCTTCCACAAGAACATCCATCGTGCGTCCCGCAAATCGGGCACACTTCTCCTCCGCACCCTTCTTTACTGTCTCAAGGAGACGGTCAAAACGTGCATGCACGACCTTGTCATCGACCTGCTCCGGCATGGCTGCGGCGGGAGTTCCGGTGCGCTTACTGTAGATAAATGTAAACACGCTGTCATAGCCTACCTCTTCAACAAGAGACAGGGTATCCGCAAAATCCTCTTCCGTTTCTCCCGGGAATCCGACAATGATATCCGTTGTAAGGGAGAGATCCGGTACAGCTGCGCGGATCTTTCCGATCAGCGTCATATAATCCTCACGGGTATATTTTCTGTTCATGCGGCGCAGAATTTCCGTGCTTCCCGACTGAACCGGCAGATGCAGATGTCTGCAGATCTTGGGCTGCTCTGCGATCACGCGGATCAACTCATCGGAGAGATCCTTCGGATGAGAGGTCATAAAGCGGACGCGCTCAATGCCGTCGATCATGCAGACCCTTTCCAGAAGCTGTGCAAAGCTGACCGGTTCCGCAAGATTCTTTCCGTAGGAATTTACATTCTGACCGAGCAGCATGATTTCTCTGACTCCGTCTTTCGCAAGCCCCCGGATCTCACTGAGGATCGCCTCGGGTTCTCTGCTTCTCTCGCGGCCGCGCACATAGGGAACAATGCAGTAGCTGCAGAAGTTATTGCAGCCGAACATAATGTTGACGCCGGATTTAAAGCTGTATTTTCTCTCGATCGGAAGATCCTCGACGATCTTGTCCGTGCCTTCCCAGACCTCGATGACTCTTTTTCTGTCATGGATCACATGATAGAGAAGCTCGGGGAACTGAAAAAGATTGTGTGTTCCGAAGATCAGATCGACTACCGGATAGCTCTTTCTGACCTTTGCCACGACCTCCGGCTCCTGCATCATACATCCGCACAGCGCAACATGAAGCTGCGGGTTCTTTCTCTTAAGACTTACCAGCTTTCCCAGACGGCCGTATACATGGGTGTTTGCATTTTCGCGGACCGTACAGGTATTGTAAATAACAAAATCCGCATCGCTCTCGCGTTCTGTGGTTTCATAGCCGACTTTTTTCAGAATTCCGCGAAGCTTCTCGGAATCTCTTGCATTCATCTGGCACCCGAAGGTGACAACGATCGCCTTTAACGGGCGTCCGAGCATCCCTGACAGTTCTGCAAGTTCCTTTCCTGCCAGTTCCATATAGCGGTTCTGTTCTTCAATTTCAGAATAGTTTTCTGTATTTTCCATATTTGTATTCAATGATATTCTCCGGATCACGGAATGCCTCCCGGCATCCCAATTCTATTCGTACGATTGTTCTGCAGCGGATCTCCTCATCATCTGCAGTATAAAACTCTTGTCTCGGTAATCACATACTCCATGCCAACATCCCTCTTTTCATGAGGAATATCCGGAAATACCGAATAGTCAAAGGCAAGGGCGGCAGTCGGGTGCGGTTCTCTCAAAAGATAGCGGTCATAATAGCTTCTTCCATATCCCATTCGCATGCCCTCGAAGCTGAAGGCAAGACCGGGAAGAATCATGACAGCATCCGGATCCGATGCCGGTTCGCAGTTGACCGGTTCCCTCACATGGAAGGTTCCTTCGGCCAGATCATCGAGGGAACGAATCCGATAAAAGCGCAGAACGGAGTCCGTTTTGCCGAATTCATCTGTCACATCTTCGACTTTCGGAACCGCGACACGCTTCCCGTGTTCCAGGCAGAAGCGTATGATCCCGTCTGTTTCCACTTCATCAGGAAGAGAAACATAGCACCAGATCTCCTCCGCATCACGAAAGAACGGGATATGTATCAGTGTATGCAGAATCTGGCTGCTCTTACTCTTCCGCTCGCTCTCCGTCATTTCTTTTCTGGCAAGGCGCATCTGTGCCCTCAGTTTTTTCTTTTCGGCTGCAAGCTCAGCTTCGTTCCAATTCTTCATCAAATTCACGATCCCTTTAATCCCGTGTAATACCGAGCGCTGTCAGAGCACGCTCCTGACGCATGATCATATCCGCCTCTTCCTCCGGCACCATATGATCATAACCGATCAGATGCAGAGTCGAATGTGCGGTTAGAAATGCGAATTCGCGCCTTACGGAGTGACCGTACTGCTCTGCCTGTTCACGAACACGATCGACATTTATGACAATATCTCCGAGAAGAAGCTCTCCGCTCTCCGGATCAAAACATCCTGCCGGATCCTCTTCCGCCGAAGCAAAATCTGCGGCAGGCGCATATTGAACGGCAGGAAATGAAAGAACGTCCGTGGGCGCATCGATTCCTCTTGTATCGCGATTGATCTCATGTATTCCTTCGTTGTCTGTCAGAAGCAGATTGACCTGTGCCTCAAACGGGCAGTTTTCCTGATCAAGGACCTTCTCCGAGACAAGCGCGGTGAGCTCCTTAGGATCAAACGGAAATACTGCGTGGAGATCATCTGCTGTGTATTCATTTTCCAGATAGACCGTCATCTCTTTTTCCTCGCCTCTCTGATACGTTCATTACGGATCGCAATAGACCGTGTCTGCCGCTTTCTGTCCTTTTCTTCCGCTTTTTCATAGGCCTGAACGATCTTCTGAACCAGCGGATGACGGACAACATCCCGGCTTGTGAGCTCCGCAAAGCCGATCTCATCGATGCGGTTTAAGATCCTCATTGCGGAATCCAGACCGCTCACCTCTCCGGCGGGAAGATCCTTCTGCGTGCGGTCACCTGTGACAACGACCTTTGACCCGAAGCCGATTCTTGTCAGAAACATCTTCATCTGTGCCGGTGTGGTATTCTGCGCCTCGTCCAGAATAATAAACGCATTGTCCAGTGTACGGCCGCGCATATAGGCAAGAGGTGCCACTTCGATCAGACCCTTCTCGGAATTGCGGGCAAAATTTTCCGGACCCATAATATCAAACAGCGCATCATAGAGCGGACGGAGATACGGATCTATCTTACTCTGCAGGTCTCCGGGAAGGAAGCCGAGTTTTTCTCCTGCCTCGATCGCGGGACGTGTCAGGATGATACGGGAAACCTCTTCATTCCGGAATGCCTTGATCGCATTGGCCATAGCAAGATAGGTCTTGCCTGTTCCGGCAGGACCGATTCCGAACGTAATCATACGGGAACGAATGAGATCCACATACTCCTTTTGGCCGACAGTCTTCGGTTTGACGGGGCGGCCGGAATTGGTATGAATGATCACATCATCATCCATTTCGATCAGTGCATCTTCCTTCTTCTCACTCTGAAGGGTGAGACCATAGGTGACTACCTGCTCTGTGATCTCATTGCCTCTGGAGGAAAGCTCCAAAAGTCTTGAAAAGAGGCGCTCCGCTTTTTCTGTCTGTTTTTCCTCTCCCGTGATTTTGAGCTTTCCGTCACGGGCGACGACAGTTACACCGAGGGCTCTCTCTATCTCTTTTAAATTTGAATCAAACTGTCCGAAGATATTCCGCTCATGCTCTGCGGGCATATCTATCAGGATCTCATTGCTGCTCTCCATAAACTCCTCTTACATTTTCAGACGATGTGGTTGTTCAACTGCCTTTTGGCGGCTCTTCCGACGAAAATCCCACTTGGTTACTTGTGGTACGGTTCATGCTTCATGATACGGAATGCGCGGTAGATCTGCTCCGTAAGGATCAGACGCATAAGCTGATGGGGAAAAGTCAGATCGGAAAAACTGATTTTTTCATCGGCGCGCTTCAGGACAGCATCCGACAGTCCGAGAGAGCCTCCGATCACAAGATCAATGGTGCTCTCTCCGTGATTCATCAGCGACTCAAGATGTTCGGAAAACCCGACAGAATCATACTTTTTCCCGTCAATTGCCATCGCAATGCAGTAATCGCCCTCTGCAATGAACTTCAGAAGACGTTCTCCTTCTTTTTCCTTAATTTGGCGAACCTGAGCCTCCGAGGCCTCCTCCGGCGTTTTCTCATCCGAGGTCTCATGTACAGTCACCTTCGCATATCGTCCGAGACGCTTTAAATATTCTGCGATTCCGTCGCGGAGATATTTCTCCTTTATCTTCCCCACACAAAGGATTTTGATATTCATAGATATTGTTCTGCCTTATATATATTTGTGATCATCCGCTTATATGTCTGATGTCTGAGAAAAACGGAGCCGCCCATAAGACGGCTCCGTTTTTGTAATTTTACTCTTTGCTCTTGATAAAAGCATCAATACCGCGCGCTCCCGCTCTTCCGGCACCCATCGCCAGAATAACAGTAGCAGCACCGGTAACGGCATCACCGCCGGCATAGACAGCTTCCTTCGTTGTCTTGCCGTCCTCCTCATTTGCAATAATGCATTTTCTCTTATTCGTATCGAGACCGATAGTTGTAGAAGAGATCAACGGATTCGGAGATGTTCCGAGAGACATGATAACTGCATCACATTCCATCTCGAATTCAGAGCCCTCGATTGCAACCGGGCGTCTTCTTCCGGAAGCATCCGGCTCACCGAGTTCCATGCGGATGCAGCGGATTCCCTTAACCCATCCGTTTTCATCTACAAGAATTTCTGTCGGATTTGTAAGAACGTCGAACTGAACGCCTTCTTCCTTTGCATGGTGAACTTCCTCAGCTCTTGCGGGAAGCTCTGCCTCGGAACGGCGGTAAACAAGATGCACCTCTGCACCGAGACGCAGTGCTGTTCTTGCCGCATCCATAGCGACGTTGCCGCCGCCGACAACGACTGCCTTCTTTGCACGGAAGATCGGTGTGTCATAGTCATCCCGGAAAGCCTTCATCAGGTTATTTCTTGTCAGGAATTCATTTGCGGAGAATACGCCGTTAGCATTCTCCCCCGGAATACCCATAAACATCGGAAGACCGGCACCGGAACCGATAAAGACAGCTTCAAATCCTTCTTTTTCAAGGAGCTCGTCTACGGATTCTGTTCTGCCGACAATAACATCCGTAATAATTTTTACACCGAGACTCTTTACATTTTCAACTTCGGCAGCAACGACCTTGTCCTTCGGCAGACGGAATTCCGGAATGCCGTAGGTGAGAACACCGCCTGCTTTATGCAGAGCCTCAAAAATAGTCACATCATATCCAAGCTTTGCAAGATCGCCGGCACAGGTCAAACCGGCAGGGCCGGAGCCGACCACCGCGATTTTATGACCGTTTTTCTTTTCAGCCGGATTCGGCTTCACGCCGTTTTCTCTTGCCGTATCCGCAACGAACCTCTCAAGCTTACCGATAGAAACAGCTTCACCCTTGATTCCGCGAATACATTTTCCCTCACACTGTGTCTCCTGCGGGCAGACACGACCGCAGACTGCCGGAAGTGCACTGGATTCGGAAATGATCTGATAAGCCGCATCGTAATTTTTTTCTTTTACCTGCGCAATAAATGCGGGGATATTGATGGATACCGGACATCCCTCAATGCAGCGTGCATTCTTGCAGTTCAGGCATCTTGCTGCCTCAGCAACCGCTTCTTCTTCGTTATAGCCGTAGCAGACCTCTTCAAAATTTGCTGCACGAACCTTCGGTTCCTGTTCTCTTACGGGAACTTTTTTCATCATATCTGCCATTATTTGTCACCTCCGCAATTGCCGCAGCCGCCGTGATGCGTATCACCTTCCTGTGCTTTGAGTTTTGCGCGGCCTTCCTCTGTCTTATACATCTGTGCACGCTTCATGCATTCATTCCAATTGATCTTGAAGCCGTCAAATTCCGGTCCGTCTACACAGGCAAACTTCACTTCATCGCCAACTGTCAGTCGACATGCACCGCACATACCGGTACCGTCCACCATGATCGGATTCATGCTGACAACGGTAGGAATGTTATATTTTTCTGTTGTCAGGCAGCAGAATTTCATCATGATCATCGGACCGATACAGACACAGTGATCATAGGTCTTGCCTTCTGCGACCAGTTCATCGATCACGGAGGTTACGACGCCCTTATGCATATAGGAGCCGTCATCGGTCGTAAGATACAGATTTCCGGCAACCTCGCGCATCTTATCCTCATAGAAAAGGAGATCCTTTGTGCGTGCGCCGATGATGACATCCGCCTCGATCCCTCTCTCATGCAGCCACTTGACCTGCGGATAGATCGGAGCGGTACCGACACCGCCTGCCACAAACAGGAACTTATGGCTCTTTAATTCCTCTTCACTCATCTCAAGCAGATCGGAAGGATTGCCAAGCGGGCCTACCACGTTTTCAAACGCATCTCCTGCCTCCAGCTCTAAAAATTCCTGCGTGGATGCACCGACCGGCTGGAATACGATCGTAATTGTGCCCTTCTCGGCATCATAGTCACAAATCGTGAGGGGGATGCGTTCTCCCTCTTCATCTTTCTTTACAATGAGGAACTGTCCCGGCGCACAATGTGCGGCAAGGCGGGGTGCCTCAACAACCATTTCCCAAACAACTTCGCTGAGCTGTCTTTTCTCAAGAATCTTATACATGTTCTCCTCCTTGTGTCCCGATAAACAATGTCCTTCTCCCATTTTACGGATTCGGACAGTCTTATGTCAGAGCATTAAACTCCTCCATAGACATCAGGATCTTTCTTGGCTTCGTCCCCTCTTCCGGGCCTACAACGCCTGCATCCGATAGCTGATCCATAATTCTGGCAGCGCGGTTGAATCCGATTTTGAAGGCTCTTTGCAGCATTCCGATGGAAGCCTTGTCCTTCTCAATGATCAGAGAGCCTGCATCATAGAAATATTCATCCCGGTCATCATCGGAAGAAGCACCTCCACCGGACACGAATCCGGCATTTGCGGCAATCTTCTGCTCGACCTCATCATTATACACTACTTCTCCGCTTTCTGGCGACAGCATTTTTACAACATTCATGATGTCGTCATCGGAAACGTACGCCCCCTGCACTCTGGCAGGCTTGGAATAATCCTGCGGGTAGAAAAGCATATCACCGTGTCCAAGCAGCTTCTCTGCTCCGTTCATATCAAGAATTGTACGGCTGTCCGTTCCGGAAGAAACAGCCAGAGCGATCCTCGAAGGCATATTAGCCTTGATCAGACCTGTAACAACATCAACGGAAGGACGCTGCGTTGCGATGATCAGATGAATGCCGGCAGCACGTGCAAGCTGGGCAAGACGGCAGATCGCATCTTCCACTTCCTTTGATGCAACCATCATCAGGTCCGCCAGCTCGTCTACGATCACAACGATCTGCGGAAGACGCTTCTGCTTCTCATTTTCGGGAACTCCCTCATTCAATCTGTCGATACGGCTGTTATAGGAACGAATATCTCTGACGCCCTGGAAGGATGCGAACTTATTATATCGTTCTGTCATTTCCTGAACAGCCCAGTTCAAAGCACCGGCTGCTTTTTTGGGATCCGTAACAACGGGGATCAACAGATGCGGAATGCCGTCATAGATCTTAAGCTCTACCACCTTCGGGTCGATCATCAGCATCTTGACTTCATCCGGACGCGCCTTAAAAAGAATACTCATGATGAGTGTGTTGATACAGACGGATTTACCGGAGCCGGTCGCTCCCGCAATCAGGAGATGCGGCATCTTTTCCACATCTGCAATAATTGCCTTTCCGCCGATATCCTTACCGACCGCAAACGGAATTGCGGCCTTTGTTTTTCTGAATTCCGGACTCTCGAACATATCACGCAGCATGACCGAAGAAACCTTCTTATTCGGCACTTCGATGCCGACTGCGGATTTTCCCGGAATCGGAGCTTCAATACGGATATCCGTAGCCGCAAGATTCAGTTTGATATCATCTGCGAGGTTCAGGATTCGGCTTACCTTTACCCCCTGCTCAGGCTGAAGCTCATACCGCGTGACTGTAGGTCCGCAGCTGTAATTTGTAATGCGGACATTGACACCGAAGTTCTTCAGTGTCTGCTGCAGCTTCACAGCTGTTTCCTTCAGCTCCTGAAGGGAATCTCCCTCAGAGGAGGAACCTGCGGTGAGAAGAGATACATCGGGGAGTTTATATCCGACTCCCTCCTTCTCCTTGGCAAGACCTGCAAGTTTAATTTCATCCGAGACAGTTTCAGCGGGAATATCATCCGAAATACTAGCGCGTTTTCTTCTGTCTCTGCTGACGGATTCCGAATCAGATACGGCAGCGGCAGGCTTTTTCCTCTTTCGGTGTTCTCTGTCACGGTTTGCTTTCGCAGTTTCTTCCATGACGAGCGGACTCTCCGAGGCGGAAAGCTCTGCGTCAGCCGCAGGCAGTGCCTCCTCAAACAGCGCATCGAGTGCATCCATTTCATCAGGACTGTCGGAGCGCCCGGGATTTTGATCTGCTTCGGCAATTGCCTCGGCTGCATGCACCCTGCGATTTTTCTTTTCCTTTTGCTGCCTTGTTTCAGGTGCCGCCTCACTCTCAATAATTGCATTCTTTAAAAATGCGGGCACCGGAACGTGGATTCCTCTGTGATCCTGCATCTCACCCGAAGGTTCCGGATTTACCGGCTCAGGATCGGCAGTGTTTTTATTTGCGGTGTTTCTCGCATGTTCCATCGCAAGCTCCTGCTGGATCACTCTGCGAAGCTCTGCCTCGGTCATCTGAGTTGTACCGCGTATTTCTGTCTGTTCGCGCCGAATTTCCTTTTTTGTACGGCTGGAACGCACGGCTGTGCGGATGACCGGATGCTGTGTGATCATCAGCACGGAAATCATCATGCCGGCAAGTGTAATAATATAGCCCCCGACAATACCGAATGCCCTGCACAGTAGAGAAGAAAGGATCCCTCCTACCATTCCGCCTCCGGAATGATCCTCTGAAGAAAGAGAATAATAATGAAGCAGCGGAGTGTTCTTCTCATATCCCTCTGTAACAAGATGAAGCAGAATACAGAGAAAGAGAAACAGGAGAATCATGCCGGCAGTCTTCTTTACAATCACGGGATTGTCTATATTCGCAATATAAAATACATAAACAAAGAACAGCATAAAGGGAAACAGATATGCCATCACTCCGAACATTCCGAAGAGAAAGCTGCTCACTGCATGTCCCACAGGTCCGCCCAAACCGATATTCGCAATAAAAATGAGTACCGCACAGGCAAGAACCAGACAGAGCATAATTTCCTGACGGATATCAGTCTCCTGACTGCGGGATGCGGATGCCGCTCTCGTTGTTCTCTGTTTTGACGCATTCTTCCTTTTTGATGAAGAATTCTTTGATCTTGTAGAAGTTTTCTTTTTAGATGCCGCCATTCGACTCCTTTATACTTATTTATTCATCAGGCAGCCACGTAGAGGATGCACAGCAGTACTCCGATCACCGCACTGTAGACCGCATACCCCGTCAGATTTCTGTGACTGATCAGACGAAAAATCCTTCTTAATACCAGAATGCCCACGATAAAGGCAAACACCGCTCCGACCAGAGACGGAAGCAGCACTGTCGGCACCTGTCCGGAGCGGATAAAAATAACCAGCTCACAGACAACAGCTCCGAAAATTGCAGGAACAGAAAGCAGATAAGCAAAGCGAAGGGCATTTTTGCGGCTCAGGCCCGAAAAAATACTCATCGAAAAGGTCATAGCCATTCGGGATATTCCCGGCAGAACTGCCAGTCCCTGAACGATTCCTGTCAGAAAAGATCTGCTTAAGGGAATTTCCTTGGGGTTGACATTCTTTGGCTGCACCTGATCTGTCACAAACAAAATGACAGCAGAAATCAGCATTCCTACCCCGTTTGCCAGCAGCGAACCGTGACGATCCGCTGCCAGACCGCGAAGCAGAAATCCGATTACTGCCGTGGGCAGTGATGCAGCAAGCAGCATCACCGAAAGCTTTCTGTAATTTGTATTCATTAATTTCAAATACCGTACTTCTTCGCCGGTTCTGTCCGCATGGAATGCAGAGCGCATATTGCGGAACAGATCCGCTGTCAGCCGAAGTATTTCAAGCAATACACGTCTGACATCTCCCGCCATTACGATGATCAGCGCAAGAAGTGTTCCGATATGAAGAAACGTGTCAGTCTGCAGAGACTGCTCGATCCCGAAGAGCTGCCGGAAAAGTACCAGATGTCCGGTCGAGCTCACCGGGAAAAATTCCGTAATACCCTGTACAACACCAAGAATGATAGCCTGCAGGTAATCCATACGTTTTATGCTTCCTCTTCGTCCCAGTTATGATAGACACTCTGGACATCATCGCTGTCATCAAGAAGATCCAGGATCTTCTGAAGAGAAGCAACATCCTTCGGGTCACTCAATGCAGTATATGTCTGCGGAATCTGTTTTACTTCAGCCTCTGCCATCGGAACGCCGAGCTCCTCCACTGCCTTGCGGACATCTTCAAAGGTATCCGGATCAGTGAGGATCTCAAAGCTGTCATCCTCCTCGTTGAAATCTTCCGCGCCCGCATCAAGTGCAGCCATCATCAGATCATCTGCGTCCATTTCACATTCTTCTTTGTCGATAATGATCTGACCCTTCTGATCAAACATGAAAGAGACACAGCCCGGTGTGCCGATATTGCCGTTTCCCTTGGAAAAAGCTGCACGGACATCTGCGGCTGTACGGTTCTTATTGTCAGTCAGCGTATTTACAATGATCGCAATACCGCTCGGACCGTAGCCTTCGTAAGTAATATACTCATAGTTTGCGGAGTTCGTATCACCGGCTGCTTTTTTAATTCCGCGCTCGATCGTGTCATTCGGCATATTTGCAGCCTTTGCCTTTGCAATGACTGCCGCAAGCTTAAAGTTATTGGCAGGATCCGGTCCGCCTTCCTTTACGGCAACGGCAATTTCACGGCCGATGATCGTGAAGATCTTGCCCTTGGCAGCATCGTTCTTTTCTTTCTTGTGCTTGATGTTTGCGAATTTTGAATGTCCTGACATGATTACTCTCCTTCTTTCGGCAGTCTTACTGCTCTTACTTTTCTGATGGTGTGATTTTCCACCTTCATTATTTGAAATAAGAAACCCCCTGCGGAAACAGCTCTGTCGCGTTCTGTCGGGACATGTCCCAGACAGCCTGTCAGATATCCGCTCAGTGTTTCGAACTCCTCGGTTTTAAAATCGATCTGCAGTGCCTCCTCAGCTTCATCCAGAGGGATCAGACCGTCTATGACAATGCTGTTGTCAAGATTGTGCTGCACAAAATGTTCGTCCGGATCATATTCGTCCAGAATATTTCCAACGATCTCCTCAAGAATATCCTCCATGGAGATAACGCCTGAGGTCTGACCGTATTCATCGATCGCGATCAGAAGATGTTCCTTCTGCGCCTGCATATACTGCAGAATGCTGTCGATGGAACGTGATTCCGGAATAATGACAGCCTCCCTGAGGAGCCCGCTGATCTCCGGAATCGGGGTTGTGCTCATTTCGGGATGCGCCATATGCTCATTCATTGCATCCTTAATATGAAGAATCCCGATGATATTATCAATATTTTCCAGATATACAGGGAATCTCGAATTTGTGCCCGCAAGCATTGTTTCCAGTGCCTGCCCGAGATTTAATGTACCATCCAGTACAGCGATCTGATTGCGGCGAGTCATGACGTCTCTTGCCGTGATATCCCGAAGCTCCATGATATTCTGGATCATCTCCGCCTCATTCGACTTAATAACCCCCTGCTCGTGCGCTTCGTCAACAATGGAGATCAGCTCCTTCTCGGTAACCTCTTCTCCATCGCTGTCCGGATCCAGTCCGGCAGCCTTTACAATGAGCACGGATAATCCGACCGCAGGAACCGTTACCGGCAGAAGTACGATCATCAGTGCGTGAACAATATGTCCGTGTGAGATCAGTGTGCGCTCGGGATGCTTGACAGCTCTCTTCTTCGGAATGAGAAAGCCAAAGGCAGCAAAGAGCACAGCCATGACCCAGAATACGATCAGTACTGCGCAGGCTGTCAGGATCGCAGACGGTAATTCACTTTCTGCGGTTCCGGCAGCAAAACAGGCTGCAAGCTGCGGCACGAACACAGCATATGCCGATGCGGATGCAATAAAGATCCCGGTAAATGTGACCGTATAAACAGTCCTCACAAAATAGCGGGGATCCTCCATCTGGAGTTTAATAAAGGAATAAGACCTTCCGCGCTGCGCTTCCAGCTCAGCAAACTTTTCTTCGTCTGCCAGCTTCAATGCAGAAGAGAAAGCATAGAACAGACCGATTACTATGAGGCAGATCAGTATGATGATCACTGCTGCCGGATTTCGTATCATAAAAAACCTCAGCTTATAAATTTACCATGAATATGAGAAAGAATCAATATTCCTTTCCCTGTCCTTCTAAGTCCTTCAGATATTCAGAAAGCGAATCCGTGATATCTGCCGCCTTCATAAATCTGCGCCCAAGCTTTACAGCGGCCAGATCTCCGCAGCTGCCATGAAGACAGACCGCCGCGGATGCCGCATCGATCCCCCGCATTCCCTGAGCAAGAAGCCCTGCCAGCATACCGGTCAGGGTATCGCCGCTTCCGGCAGTCGCCATCCCGTCATTGCCTGTGGTATTCACACGCACGATCTGCTGCGGTGCCGCTGTTACCGTGACCGCATCCTTCAGCACACAGATGATGCCGCATCCTGCTGCTATTGCAGCAGCAAACCGCACGGAATCATTCCTGATCTGCTGAACCGGAACACCGGTCAGTCTCTCTGCCTCCTTCAAATGAGGAGTAATGTAAAAGGATGCTCTGCGATCTGTCAGAATTTTGACACCGCCTTCTGCCGAAATCACATTTAAGGCATCCGCATCTGCGACGACCGGACACGAAGCGTTCAGGATCAGCCTGCCGACAAGTGCCTGAGCAGTTTCATCCGTCCCCAGTCCGGGACCGATCGCTGCCGCATCGCACCACCGAAGCCCTCTGTCCAGCTCGTCAAGTGCCTCACTGAAATTCTCATAGGTACTGAGCATTGCCTCCGGCAGCATCTGCTGAAGAATGACACGATTCGTCTCATGCGTCAGGATCTTCACCATGCCCGCACCCGTACGGAGTGCCGCATAGGCTGCCAGATAGGCAGCGCCGCACATATTTTTGCTTCCGGCTATAACAAGAACTTTTCCGAAGGTACCCTTATTGCCGTCGGGACGTCTTCGGGGAAGCAGACGGATCAGATCTTCTTGTGTGAAAGCTGTCGTATCCAAACTGAACAGCTGTTCAGCGAGGGGGAGGATTCCGATTTCCGCTATTCTGACATTTCCCGCATGGACCCTGCCTTCTCCGACAAAAAGTCCGATCTTTGCGTGCTGCATAGTGACTGTGGTATCCGCACAGACCGCAGCACCCATTACAGCCCCTGTATCCGCATGGATCCCGGACGGGATGTCAGCTGCGATCACGCATCTGCCGAAGCGGTTGATCATTTCGATCGTATTTCGGTACGCTCCGCTCACCTCTCTCGAGATCCCGATTCCGAAAATAGCATCCACGATGACCGTATAGGAATCCCATTCGGGATCCGGATCCATCGGGATTCCGAGGCGCTGTGCCCAGAGGAGCTGTGTCTGCATTTCCGGGGAACGGTGTGAGGGATCTCCTAAAAGATGCAGAGAAACATCTATTCCCCTCATATGGAGAATGCGGGCACAGGCAGCACCGTCCCCTCCGTTATTTCCGGAACCGCATGCACAGAGAACACGTGCTCCATCTTTTCCCGTCAGCTCTTTTTGAACTTCCTCTGCGATCGCAAGAGAGGCACGCTCCATCAGGATCAGGGAAGGAATTCCCAGCTGCTCAATGGTACGCTTGTCGCAGGCGGCCATCTCCGATGCCGTATACAGCCTGATCATGCTTTATCCCTCGTAGCCATTCGGATTTTTTGACTGCCAGTTCCATGCGTCGCGGCACATATCCTCGATATTTTTCTCCGCCTTCCAGCCCAGAACTTCCTCGGCTTTTTTCGGATCGGAGTAACAGGAGGCAATATCTCCGGGACGCCGCGGATCGATCACATAAGGCAGTTCTCTTCCGCACGCCTTTTCAAAGGCATGAACCATATCCAGCACACTGTAGCCGACGCCGGTTCCCAGATTAAAAATGCCGACACCGCTCAGCTCGTCCATTCCTCTGATCGCTGCCACATGTCCCTTTGCAAGGTCGACCACATGGATATAATCTCTGACACCCGTGCCGTCCGGCGTATCATAATCGTCTCCGAACACATGGATCTTTTCCAGTTTTCCGGAAGCCACCTGCGCAACATAGGGAAGCAGGTTATTCGGGATCCCCTTCGGATCTTCGCCGATCAGACCGGATTCATGTGCGCCGATCGGATTGAAATATCTCAGCAGCATGACCTTCCACTCCGGATCACTCTTGGTGAGATCCGTCAGAATTCTCTCCTGCATGGACTTTGTGGCGCCATAGGGATTTGTCGTCTCTCCGAGCGGGCAGTTTTCTGTGATCGGAATCTCAGCCGGATCGCCGTACACGGTCGCAGAAGAAGAAAATACGATCTTTTTGCAGCCGTGATTTCTCATAACATCACAGAGAACAAAGGTGCTGTTCAAATTATTTTCATAATACTCAAGAGGCTTTCTTGTAGATTCTCCGACTGCCTTGTATCCGGCAAAATGAATGACGGCATCGATGCTCTCCTGTTCAAAAAGAGCAGTCAGAGCTTCTCTGTTCCTCACATCGATCTCATAAAACTTCGGCCGCTTTCCGGCAATTTTCTCGATCCGATCCACTACCATGGCTTTTGCATTGTAGAGATTGTCCGCGATCACCACATCATAACCTGCCTCCATCAATGCAATGCAGGTGTGGCTTCCGATAAATCCGGCACCGCCTGTTACCAGAATCGTCATAATTTTCCTCCTGATCGGCAGGCAGCTCACTGTCAAGCGCAAAAAGGAGCTGCCGCAAGCTTTTAAATTGACATAAGTATACTTATCTATCATGCTACGAAAATGAGATTCCTGCAAGACAAAATCCCGTAACCGCTCCGCATAATACAAGAACAAATTGCAATTCCCGAAACACTTATATTATAATGCAAGGCATGATACTGAATATACAGAATATAAGTATGTCTTTCGGCGGAGATACAATCTTAAAAAACGTCGCTTTTCATATCGAAGATCATGAAAAGGCAGCACTGGTCGGCATCAACGGTGCCGGAAAGTCTACTCTCTTAAAGATCATCATGGGTCAGCTGGAACCGGATGCGGGAGGCGCTATCCTTGCAAAGGACAGGGAAATCGGCTATCTTGCCCAGCATCAGGATATCACCGGTGAGAACACCGTGTTCGGCGAGCTCATGACCGTGAAGGCGGATCTTGTGGAGTTAAATGAAAAAATCAGAAGCTCCGAACAGCGCATGGCGGATCTTTCCGGCGATGCCCTGGAACAGGAGATGCAGTCCTACGCAAGAATGAGCGAAGAATTCGAGCGCAGAAACGGCTATGCCTATAAAAGCGAGGTCATCGGCGTCCTGAAGGGTCTCGGCTTCGAAGAAGAGGATTTCGGAAAAAAGGTCGCCGCTCTCTCCGGCGGTCAGAAGACCCGCGTTGCTCTGGGCCGTCTCCTTTTAACAGCACCGGATATCATTTTGCTTGACGAGCCGACCAACCATCTGGACATGCATTCCATTGAGTGGCTGGAAACTTATCTCATGAACTACAGCGGCGCTGTGCTGATCGTCTCCCACGACCGCTATTTCCTCAATCGCGTAGTCACAAAGGTCGTGGAACTGGAAAACGGACATGCCCGCACTTACTCCGGAAACTACGATGCCTATTCGGAAAAGAAGGCGGCGATCCGCCATGCCGAATACGCCGCATATCTGAACGCACAGAGAGAGATGCAGCATCAGCAGGCAGTGATCGACAAGCTGAAGCAGTTCAACCGCGAAAAATCCATAAAGCGTGCGGAATCAAGAGAGAAAATGCTTGCAAAAATGGCAGTGCCGGACAAGCCTGTGGAGCTCGATACCAAGATCTCTCTCCGCTTCCATCCGAGAGTTGAGAGCGGCACCGATGTACTGCTCGTGGAAAACCTTGCAAAATCCTTCGGCGATGCGCATCTTTTCAGCGATCTGACGATCGATATCAAAAAAGGCGAGCATGTTGCTCTGATTGGAAATAACGGAACCGGAAAGTCCACCATTCTGAAGATCCTGAACGGCGTGCTTCGGCAAGACGCCGGAAAGATCAGCTACGGCAGCAATGTGGAAGTCGGCTACTATGATCAGGAAATGCAGGTTCTGCATATGGAAAAGACGATCTTCGATGAGATCTCCGATGACTATCCCTATCTGACCAATACGGAGATTCGCACCTCCCTTGCCGCATTTCTGTTTCGTGAGGACGATGTGTTTAAGAGGATAGAATCCCTGAGCGGCGGTGAGCGCGCAAGAGTATCTCTGTGTAAGCTGATGCTCTCGGACGCAAACTTCCTCATGCTGGATGAGCCGACAAACCATCTGGACATTGATTCCCGGGAAATTCTGGAAAGTGCGATCCGAGCTTACGACGGAACTGTCTTCTATGTTTCACACGACCGTTACTTCATTAACAGAACAGCCACGAGAATTCTTGATCTCACACAGAAGTCTCTCCTTAATTATATCGGCAACTATGACTACTATCTGGAAAAGAAGGATACCGTTGAGGCCGCATATCTGGAGACAGACGCAGCTGCCGTTTCGGCACCGGCCGAGACTGAGGCCAAAACAGACTGGAAAGCTCAGAAGGAGGAACAGGCCCGGATCCGCAAGCGTGAAAACGATCTGGCAAAATGTGAAAAGGAGATTGAAAAACTGGAGACGGAGGAAGGCGAGATCGACGCAAAATTCAACGATCCCGAGATCGCCACGAATGTTTCCGAGCTGACAAAGCTCAGTCGAAGAAAAGAGGAAATCGGCGCAAGACTCGAGGAGCTCTATTCTCTCTGGGAGGAGCTTCAGGAAGAATCATAAAAAATCAGGAGTGTACACCCCTCCTATCACAAAAGGCCGTCCGGTCCCGCATAAGCGAGGCACGGACGGCCTTTTGTGTCTTAGATATCCTTAAAATGAAATTGTGATTTTCCGCTTGCATAATCCCCTACGATCTGACCATGCCCGTAAAGACGATACTTGTAGGTCACAAGTCCGTCCAATCCGACCGGACCTCTCGCATGGATCTTGGAGGTGGAAATACCGACCTCCGCGCCGAATCCGTAGCGGAAACCATCCGCAAAACGAGTGGAACAGTTCTGATAGACACCGGCCGAATCCACACGCTGCATGAAATATTCCGCTGTGTCTGCATTTTCCGTAAGGATCGCATCTGTATGATGACTTCCGAATGTGTTGATATGCGTGACCGCTTCCTCTACACCCGAGACGATTTTTGCAGACGCCGTAAGTGCGAGGTATTCTGTATGGAAATCCTCCTCTTCCATCGGCTGGCGGTCAATATTCTCCGATTCCACGGATGAAAGAATATCAAGCACCTCGTAATTTCCTCTTAATGATACTCCTGCCTCCGCAAAGCTCTTTGCAAGCACAGGCAGAAACTCGGAAGCGATGCCGCGGTGGACCAGGATCGTCTCCACCGCATTACATGCTGCGGTATACTGAGTCTTGGCATCCAGCACGATCGGGATCGCGCGCGCAAGATCGGCATCCTTATCCACATAGATATGACATACACCGTCCGCATGTCCCATTACCGGAATCTTTGTGTGATCCATAATATAGCGGACAAATGCATTGCTGCCCCTCGGAATCAGCAGGTCCACATCCTTGTCGCACTGAAGCAGCTCATCGATCTGACTGTGTGACTCCGCCTGCATAAGGCAGCCCTCCGGCATGCCGGCTGCAGTGACCGCCTCATAGATGACACGGAATAAAATGCGGTTTGTGTTGGCAGTCTCCTTTCCGCCCTTCAGAATCGCACAGTTTCCGCTCTTGATACAGAGTGTGGAGATCTGAACAAGTGCGTCCGGTCTTGCCTCAAAAATCACCCCGATCACACCGATGGGGACGCTCACACGGTAAAGAGAAAGTCCCTCATCCAGCTCCCTGGAAAGGAGCTTTCTGCCTATGGGGTCGGGCAGCGAAATCAGCTGATCGATTCCGGCCGTGACATCGGCAAGCTTGCCCTCGTCAAATTTCAGCCGTTTCATAACAGAAGGGCTGACTCCGTTTTCTTCGGCAGCTTCAAGATCCCTGTGATTCGCCTCAAAAATCTCTTTGCTGTGCGCAAGAATGGCTTCCTTTGCAGCGGCAAGAGCCGCATTGCGCTCCGTATTTGAGACTGCTGCCATTCTGTTTGAATCAAGCTTCATCTGATGCGCCTGTTCTCTGATAGACATGGATTCCTCCTGTTTAAGCCTCTTCCAGTTTCGCACGAATTGCGCGGATAAAATCAAGGCTGTTCACCTTGTTTACATTTTCCAAAGTTGTGAGGAGTACAAGATCACCGGTCATGGTACCTTCCTCGATCGTATCGATCGTAGCCTTTTCCAGACGGTCTGCAAAGTCAACGAGAGCCGGAAGCTGATCAAGCTCGCCGCGCTTTCTCATCGCACCGGACCATGCAAAAATAGTTGCTACGGAATTCGTGGAGGTCTCCTCCCCCTTCAGATGCTTGTAGTAATGTCTCTGCACCGTGCCGTGAGCAGCCTCGTACTCATAATATCCGTTCGGAGAGACGAGCACAGAGGTCATCATAGCAAGTGATCCGAAGGCAGATGACAGCATATCAGAGAAGACATCTCCGTCATAGTTCTTGCATGCCCAGACAAATCCGCCCTGAGACTTCATAACACGAGCAACAGCATCATCGATCAAAGTATAGAAGTAAGTAATTCCGGCCTTCTCGTAGGCATCCTTAAATTCCTCCTCATATACTTTCTCAAAAATCTCCTTAAACTCACGATCATAAGTCTTTGAGATCGTGTCCTTCGTCGCAAACCAGAGATCCTGCTTCAGATCCAGCGCATATGCCAGACAGCTTCTTGCGAAACTCTCGATGGAATCATCGATATTATAAACGCCCTGCAGAACACCGGGACCCTCAAACTCGAAGATCTTTTCCTCTGTGACGGTTCCGTCCGCTGCCGTGAATACCAGCTTAGCAGTACCGGGTTCCTGAACCCGGATCTCGGAATTCTTATAGACATCTCCGTATGCATGACGCGCGATCGTGATCGGCTTCTTCCAGCTTTTCACGTTCGGCTCGATGCCCTTAACGATAATGGGCGTACGGAAAACCGTACCGTCCAGCATCGCACGCAGAGTGCCGTTCGGGCTCTTCCACATCTGCTTCAGATTGTATTCCTTTACGCGTGCGGGATTCGGTGTGATCGTTGCACACTTGACGCCGACACCATACTTTTTGATGGCGTTTGCGGCATCCACCGTCACCTGATCATCCGTTTCATCTCGATACTTCAGACCCAGATCATAATATTCTGCCTTCAGATCAACAAACGGAAGAATCAATTCATCCTTGATCATCTGCCAGAGGATTCGGGTCATCTCATCGCCGTCCATCTCAACCAGCGGTGTGGTCATTTGTATTTTTGCCATGCTATTTCTCCTTGTACCGTGAAGCTTACCTGCACGGTTCATCTTGATTGTCTGATTATCAGTTCGCACTTTCACGTTACCACGCAAAAGCGTTTCTGCGGTATATTCTATCATAATATCGCTTTATCGGCATTATATTTTTATTCGCATCGGAGATTCGGTAATACGGCTCCGCCACTCTTTCACACTCTGAATCTTTTTTTCGTAATTCAACATATATTCTTGTGAAATCCGACAAATCAAATTAAAATTAGGTTAGCATATTTGAAGAATATTGCACAATTCAGATCACCGAAATCGGGGGGTACTTATGCAAACGATTAACAACGGCTGGGAATTTACCGAGCAGTGGACGGATGCTTTTTGCAGCGGAGAAAATTCCGGGAGCATCCGGGCTGTCCGGATTCCCCACACTGTAAAAGAGCTTCCTCTGCATTATATCGACAGCTCTTCCTATCAGATGATCAGCGGATATAGAAAAAAGCTTATGATCCCTGAAACGCTTTCCGGCAGAAGACTCTTTCTTCAGTTTGACGGGGCCGCACATATTGCCACTGTCTACGTAAACGGAAAAGAACTTACAACGCACAGAAACGGATATACCGGCTTCCGCGTGGAATTCACAAAAGAAGCACGCTTCGGCGGTGAAAACCTGATCGCCGTCCGACTGGATTCGACGGAGAATCCCGCCATCCCGCCCTTTGGCTTCATGATCGACTATCTGACCTACGGCGGCATCTATCGTAGTGTTTATTTTGAGGACAGAAATTCCGTATACATAAAGGATGCATACGTCATGACGCCCTCTCCGAAAGAAGCACGCATTGTGTTTCAGCTCGACGGGATCAAGTCCGTGAAAGGGACAGATTCCGGATCACAAAACGAGAATGTTCTTTCGGATAAAGACATGCAGGGCAAGGCTTCTGATGGTTGCAGCTTTCTCATTAAGGCCGAGCTTCTTGACAAAAACGGCAGCTGCCTTACAGATGCCTCTCTCATCCCGGATGAGCAAAGCGGAAAAGGAGAACTGCGGCTCTCTTCCGATCAGATCCTTCCATGGTCCCCGGAAGATCCGGTGCTCTATACCATGAAGCTCTCTTTGTACCAGAATGAAGAACTCCTGGATACCCTCGAAAAAACAGTCGGCTTCCGCACGATCAGCCTGACCGAAAACGAGATCCTGATCAACGGAAAGCCTGTATTTCTGCACGGTCTCAACCGCCATCAGTGCTGGCCCTATGTCGGTTATGCAGTTCCCGAAAAATTGCAGAGAGAGGATGCCCGTATCCTGCAGGAGGAGCTGCGGCTGAATGCGGTCCGCACCTCACATTATCCGCAGTCTCATGACTTTCTCGATGAATGTGACCGGAGAGGCATTCTGGTGTTTACGGAAATACCCGGCTGGCAGCACATCGGCGATTCAGAGGAGTGGAAGGAGCAGTGCATCAAAAATGTGGAAGAAATGGTGATCCAGTACCGCCACCACCCCTCCGTGATCATGTGGGGCGTCCGGATCAATGAATCACAGGATGATGACGAGCTCTACAAAATGACGAATGCAAAAGCGCACCGTCTGGATCCCATGCGCCCCACTTCCGGCGTCCGCTACCTCGAGAAGAGCTCACTGCTTGAAGATATTTACAGCTACAATGACTTCTCTCACACCGGAAAGAACCCCGGTGCAAAACAGAAAAAAGATGTAACTCCTGACATGAAGAAGCCGCTTCTGATCTCCGAGTCCAACGGCCACATGTTCCCCACTAAGAGCTTTGATACCTGGGAGCGCCGTCAGGAGCATGCACTTCGGCATGCAAGAGTACTGGATGCAGCCATGGCTGACGGAGAACATGCCGGCTGCTTTGAGTGGTGCATGTTCGACTACCCCACCCATAAGGATTTCGGCAGCGGAGACCGCACCTGCTATCACGGTGTAACGGACATGTTCCGCAATCCGAAGACAGCTGCAGCAGCTCACGCCTCTCAGAGCGACGGCGCTCCTGTCCTGGAGATCTCCTCCTCTATGGATATCGGGGATTACCCCGGAGGTCAGATCGGTGATGTGTATGCATTTACCAATGCAGATGAGATCCATCTGTATAAGAATGATCGGTTCGTGTCAGCCTTCGGTCCGGATAAAAAGACCTGGGCAGGACTTTCACATCCGCCGATTCTGATCGATGACTTTATCGGAAATCTGCTGAAGACCGAGGAGCATATGCCTGACAGCGAAGCTGCCCTCATCCGGGACTGCCTCGGAGCAGCGGGAAAATACGGTATGGCCAACCTTCCTGTCTCCTATCAGGCAAAGCTCGGATTTGCTATGCTTCGCTATCGTCTCTCCTTCAGTGACGGTTACCGTCTCTACGGCAAATATGTGGGCAACTGGGGTGGAGAGGCTACCCGCTGGCGCTTCGATGCCATAAAAAACGGAAAGACGATTGCCTCTGTGACCAAGATGCCGTCTGCAAAGCTTCATCTTCATGCAGAGGCGAGCCACACAGCACTGGCAGAGGGCGAGACCTATGACATGGCTGCTGTTCGCATCCGCATTCTGGATGAAAATAATAACACAGCCTCCTACGCCCAGCTTCCTGTTTCATTTTCTGTCTCAGGTGCTCTGGAGCTGGTGGGTTCGAAGCTTGCTGCTGCCGAAGGCGGTATGACAGGAACCTATGTGAGAACAACGGGAGAAACCGGAGAGGGAACACTGACGATCTCCGCCGAAGG
>JAUNAN010000044.1 GCA_030527595.1 Lachnospiraceae bacterium
TCCATGTGTTCAGTCTAATTCAATAATGTGTCCAGGATTCTGGGTACACATCAATATTGTGAAAAAAACTGCAGCATTGTTTATTTCTATGCTTTTGATATTCTGCTTTTCTGTATCGCTGGTTGGCTGCGGGTCAAAAAACAAGCAAAGCTCACAAGGAGAAACCAATGAGATCGAGTCTATTTCTGGATTAGAGGAGAGTACGACGGAAACCAATGAGATCGAGTCTAATCCTGGATTAGAGGAGAATACGACAGAAACTGAGGACAATGTAGATGTCGTTGATATCGATAATAAGAATCCGCAGAAAGATTCTGAAGGTTTATACGTATACTCCGTGAAGAACTACGAGCTTCACGTAAGGACGAATGTCTGGGATTATATCGACGGAGATATTTGGAGTATGGATCAAATGTTCGAAGATCTTGGTTTTCCGCTCGATAATTCGACGCCGTTAGTAGGGCAAACCGGCGGTCTCGGTAAAGCATACACGAATTTTCTTGAATCCGGTGATGAGATTACCGTTTTGCCATACAGAAAACATTCAGAAAGAGACGATTACGCGAATGGAGTTTCGCTATATAAATCTCCAAATCCAAGCAAGCCGGAGAATAGCTATCATTGGGAATTTATAAATTATGATGGCGAATGCTACTATATGAACGCTCGCTACGTAAATATTTCACTGGATGCAATTATTGTATGTGCTTATGTATGCGAGCAATCCAAAGATGGTCTCGACATAAAAGTTTTCGACAGTCTATTTTCCGACGACTATAATAGTGGAGTAATCGAAATTGATTACAGCTATTGAATTTTCAAGGTACGAGTCCCATTTTAGGCATGGGAAGTTTTATTTAATAAATATTAAAACTTTATAAAAGAATTGTCTTATAAAAAAAATGAAACTCCGTTTTATAGCTGTTTATTCGGAAAAACGGAGTTTTGTTTTTTTTTACAAATAAAAGGTGTGTCTAAAATACAGGCAAAAGATTGCGTTTGTCAGTTATAATGTATATAATTTAATACAATCTAGAAACCACATTCTGTCATTCTGCCCGTACAAGACAAGGGGAGCTTTTGATTACAAAAGCAGGTGCGGGACCAGCGGAATGGCACTGAGGATGATAATTCGTCCGCACAATATGTTCGAAAAGGAGGGTATTGAATGGGTGTAAAGAAAAAAATGCTTGAATATGCGGGAGCACGCGAGAGTCTTGTTATTGCAAATGACACGATCTCTGACGCGCTCTTTAAGCAGTATGCGGTAAACAGAGGACTGCGTGATCTGAACGGAAAGGGTGTTTTGACAGGTCTGACAGGTATTTCCGATATTATTTCATTTCGGGAGGAAGGGGATCAGCGTATTCCCTGTGACGGCCAGCTCTGGTATCGCGGCTATAATATTAAAGATCTGCTTGCAGAATGGACACAGGAGCCCTTCGGCTTTGAGAAGACGGCATATCTGCTGCTCTTCGGTGAGAAGCCGGATGAGGAGGAAACAGAAAAATTTGTGGAGATCTTAAGCGAATGCAGGACACTTCCCACTAACTTTGTCAGGGACGTCATCATGAAGGCACCTACAAAGGATATTATGAATTCCATGACGCGAAGCATCCTGACACTGGCGTCCTACGACAGAAACGCAACGAATACGGATCTTACGAACTGCATCCGCCAGAGTCTCTGTCTGATTGCGGAGATGCCGCTGCTTGCCATTTATGCATATCACGCTTATAACCACTATGAGAATCTGGAAAGCATGTATATTCACCGCCCGGATCCGAAGAAATCCACTGCGGAAAATATTCTGATGCTGCTGCGCCCGGATATGCAGTACACGGAAACAGAGGCAAGAGTTCTGGATGCTGCCCTTATGCTGCACTGTGAGCATGGCGGCGGTAATAACAGTACGTTTACTACGAGAGTCGTCACTTCCTCCGGTGCGGATACCTACGCGACTGTGGCAGCGGCAATGTCCTCACTGAAGGGACCGAAGCACGGCGGTGCCAACATTAAAGTCATGGAAATGATGAAGGATATCCGCAGACATATTAAAGATTACAGCGATCAGGATGAGATCCATGCGTATCTGAGCCGGATGATGGACGGAGAGGTGTTCGATAAAAAGGGTCTGATCTACGGCATGGGCCATGCGGTGTATTCTGTTTCCGACCCGAGAGAGGTTGTATTTAAGAAATTTGTTCAGCAGCTCTCCGCAGAGAAGGGACGCGAAAAGGATCTGATGCTCTATGAGAATATTGAGAAGGTAGCACCGAAGGTCATTGCCGAAAAGCGTCATATCTATAAGGGTGTCAGCCCGAACGTGGACTTTTACAGCGGATTTGTTTATGAAATGCTCGGGATACCGCTTGAGCTTTACACGCCGCTCTTTGCCATTGCGCGAATTACGGGCTGGAGTGCACACCGTCTGGAGGAACTGGTGGGTGCAGGCAAGATCATTCGTCCGGCATACAGAAGTGTCATGAATCGAATTCAGGATGGAGAGTGAAAAGCGGACCGGAAAAATTTGTTTGAGGAAAATAAAAAAAACACTTGCATATCGATGGAGTCTGTCATATAATACTGCTTGTCGCTAACTTTGGGCTATCGCCAAATGGTAAGGCAACGGACTCTGACTCCGTCATTTGAAGGTTCGAATCCTCCTAGCCCAGCTAAAAAAAAAGACCTCAGGCATCTGCCTGAGGTCTTTTGCATTTAAAAGGAAAGGATATTATGTACGAATTTACCGCACGTATCCGTTACTCGGAGGCAGGTCCGGACGGAAGGCTCACGCTTGCCGGGGTCGTTTCTTATTTTCAGGACTGCAGCTTCTTTGAATCCCTCTCGATCGGAAGGGATCCTGCATCAAGGGGAGACAATCGTTATGCCTGGATGCTGGTTACCTGGCGCATCGTTGTAAAGGAATATCCGAAATTCGGCCAGGAGGTGAAAGTCTCCACCATCCCCGTCCGCTTTCATGCCTTTGAGGCGGATCGTAATTTTGTGATGCGGGACAGCGACGGCAGAGTGCTCGCCTATGCGGATTCCAGATGGGTGTATTTTGATACGGAAAACCGTGCGCCTGCAAGAATTTCGGAGGAGGAGAAAGCGGCCTATGAACTTGGGGATCGCTTCATGGAAGAGAAATTTCCAAGGCATGTGCGTCCGCCCAAGGCTGAGCCTGTGAGAAGGCGTCCGATCAAGATCCGAAAGACAAGCATTGACATCAATCAGCATGTGAATAACGAGCAGTATATTTTGTTCGCGGCGGGATATCTGCCCGCGGATGCCCGGGTAAAGGCGCTGTATGTGGATTATCAGAAGCAGGCCATGCTGGGAGATACTCTGCAGCCTCTTGTTTACCGGGAAGAAAACAACCTTACGGTGGTTCTGGAGAAAGAAGGAACTCCGTGCGCAACAGTACTCTTTGTGCTATGATAAAAGCACCGGATCATCGGATGCGGAAAGAATAATAAGCGTTCTTTTACATCGAAGATCCTACAGACAGAACGGAAAGACGACAGATAGAACGGAAAGACGATAGGAGATCACTTATGCTGGAGCTTGGCGTATTTCAGACACTGATCATTGTAAAAAAAGAAGAATTCGGCGTATATCTTGCCGAGAGCATAGAATCGGGAAGAACCGCGGAATCCCGCGTTCTGCTTCCGAAAAAGCAGGTGCCGGAGGGCAGCGCGATCGGCGACAGCCTGCGGGTATTTCTTTACAGAGATTCCAGCGATCGTATGATTGCGACAGTAAACAGACCGAAGATCCTGCTTCACGAGGTCGCAAGACTGAAGGTGAAAATGGTCACAAAGATCGGCGCATTTCTCGACTGGGGGCTGGAGAAGGATCTTCTGCTTCCGTTTCATGAGCAGATGCGGCATGTCTATCAGGGAGACGAAGTGCTTGCGGCCCTGTATCTCGACAAGTCGGGGCGTCTCTGTGCGACCATGCGGATCTATCCTTATTTAAAGAAGCAGTCCCCCTATCAGGTAGGGGATGAGGTAAGCGGTACGATTTATCAGAATGCGGAAAACTTCGGTGTATTTGTCGCCGTGGATGATATTTATTCCGGCATGATTCCCCGCAGGGAGGCGCAGGCAAAGTATGAGATCGGCACGACTATGAAATTCCGGGTGACCGGAGTCAAGGAGGACGGAAAGCTGGATCTTTCCGCCCGCGAAAAGTCCTATCTGCAGATCGATGCGGATGCCGAACAGATCCTGAACGTAATTCAGGAACAGTTTTCGGGAGAACTGCCCTTTGACGATAAGGCGGATCCCCAGGTGATCCGGGAGACCTTCGGACTCTCTAAGGCTGCATTTAAGAGAGCGGTGGGACATCTCTACAAGGAGCGCAGGATCGTGCTGGCTCCGGGAATCATTCGCGTGACTGATAATTAACTTGCTTCGGAGTGCTTATGAACATCCTGAAAAATATACTCAGCCTGATGGGACTTCCGGCTCTTTCGGAGAACCGGGCGGCAGGTCTGTCCATTGTTCTTATGATCATCTGTCTGATCCTGTGCTATTTCGGGTATCAGACAGTTAATTTATTCACTGCTGTGGTTGCATTTCTTGCGGGATCAGCGGCTGGATATGTCATTTCCGCGCAGGTAGCGGAGGGAAGATTTGAGCTGACCGGGTTGATCCGGATAGGTATTTCCCTTGCAGCGGGACTTTTGTTTGCTCTGCTCTGCCACTTTGTGTACAGACTTGGCATTTTTATCTATATCTTTGCGGTGGCAATGTCCGCATCCTATGAGCTGATCGTTCGGATCGACGGTATGACCGAGCGAAATCTGGAAAAAGCGGTGGCAATTCTCATCGGAATCACGGCGGCGCTTCTGACTATGCGCTTCCTGAGAACCATGATCATCATCATTACCGCCGTAGGAGGCGGATTCTCCTTTACGGGCGCACTTTTTCAGCTGATCACGGTCACGGATGAAAATAACAGAACGCTGTTCATCCTGATCACGGGGGCT
The DNA here is from genome assembly GCA_030527595.1 of Lachnospiraceae bacterium. Lineage (GTDB taxonomy): Bacteria > Bacillota > Clostridia > Lachnospirales > Lachnospiraceae > Chordicoccus. Next base: position 4,997 of record JAUNAN010000044.1, read on the forward strand.
CTGATCGCGGCGGGCGGCGTGATGTACCAGCTCCGTCACACAAAGCAGCGAACGGTCAGAAGGAAAAAGAAGAGATAAGCAGGATATACAGATAAATAAAGAAGAGACAGAAAAACAAGTTATCGGCCTTATCGGATATAGATAATATCTGATATAGAGATGGTATGGATATACGATCGGAACTTATGCGGAGGAAAAGCATGGCTTTTACGCATTTACATGTCCACACGGAGTATTCTCTTCTGGACGGATCCAATAAGATAAAAGAATATGTGGCCCAGGTGAAAGCCCTGGGCATGACGAGCGCCGCGATCACTGATCACGGCGTTATGTATGGGTGCATAGATTTTTACAGGACCTGCATGGAGCAGGGGATAAAGCCGATCCTGGGCTGCGAGGTCTATGTGGCACCCGGCAGCCGCTTTGATAAGGAGCAGGGAGCGGGAGAGGACCGCTATTTCCATCTCGTGCTTCTTGCCGAGACGAATGAGGGCTACGATAACCTGATGAAGATCGTCTCTGCCGGATTTGTGGACGGCTTTTACTATCGTCCCCGCGTGGATAAGGAGATTCTCCGTCAGTATCATGAGGGGATCATCTGCCTCTCAGCCTGCCTTGCGGGAGAGGTGCCCCGGAATATTACGAAGGGCAGCTATGAGGGCGCGAAGAAGGCCGCGCTGGAATATCTCGATATTTTCGGAGAGGGAAACTATTTTCTGGAGCTTCAGGATCACGGAATCCCGGAACAGCGCCATGTGAATCAGATGCTGCTCCGCATGCATGAGGAGACAGGAATTCCCGTTGTGTGCACCAACGATATCCACTACACCTACCGGGAGGATGTGGATTCCCATGATATCCTTCTCTGCATTCAGACCGGAAAGAAGGTCACGGATGAGAACCGCATGCGTTATGAGGGCGGTCAGTATTATGTCAAGAGTCCGGAGGAAATGAAAACACTGTTTTCCTATGCGCCGGAGGCCTGGGAAAATACAGAAAAAATCGCGGAGCGGTGCAATGTGAACATCGTCTTCGGTGAGAGAAAGATTCCGGAATATGATGTTCCGGACGGAACGACGAGCTGGGAATATCTGCAGGCGCTCTGCAGAAAGGGAATGAGCGAAAAATATGAGCTGATCACACCGGAGATGGAGGAACGTCTCAGCTACGAGCTCAATACCATCCACAGCATGGGATTTGTGGATTATTTCCTGATCGTCTGGGATTACATCAACTATGCGAAGCAGCACGGCATCATTGTCGGTCCCGGACGAGGATCGGCAGCAGGATCCATTGTATCCTATGCGCTCGGGATCACGGAGCTGGATCCCCTTCGCTATGGGCTGCTGTTCGAGCGCTTCCTGAATCCGGAACGCGTCACCATGCCCGATATCGACGTGGACTTCTGCTTTGAGAGAAGGCAGGAGGTCATTGATTATGTTGTTGATAAGTACGGTCGTGACAGAGTGGTCCAGATCGTCACCTTTGGTACCATGGCAGCAAGAGGTGTCTTAAGAGACGTGGGGCGCGTGCTCGATATGCCCTATTCCGATGTGGATGTTATTGCCAAGATGGTGCCTCAGGAATTAAATATCACACTGAAGCGGGCGCTTGAGATGAACCCGGAGCTCAGAAAGAAGTATGAAGAGGAGGAGGAGACCCGCTATCTCATAGACATGGCGATGCGTCTGGAGGGTCTGCCGAGAAATACCTCCATGCATGCGGCAGGTGTTGTCATTTCCAAAAAACCGGTGGTGGAATATGTTCCCTTAAGCCGGGCACAGGACGGTTCTATTACGACCCAGTATACGATGACGACACTGGAGGAGCTGGGCCTTTTGAAGATGGACTTTCTGGGTCTGCGCACGCTGACGGTGATACAGAATGCGGAGCGCCTGGTCAACAATAAGCTCGCGGCAGAGGCGGGAGAGACCGTCACGAGGGACACGGAGCCGAAGAAGCGCTTTGACGTGAATCGGATCGACTACAATGATCCCGCCGTTATGAGCATGATCGGAAAGGGAAAGACCCAGGGCGTGTTCCAGCTGGAGAGCGGCGGCATGAAGAATTTCATGAAGGAGCTGAAGCCGCAGACCCTTGAGGATATTATTGCGGGAATCGCCCTGTATCGTCCGGGCCCCATGGATTTTATTCCCCGCTATATCGACGGAAAAAATCATCCGGAGCATGTGACCTACGACTGCCCGGAGATGGAGCCGATCCTGCAGAATACCTATGGCTGTATCGTGTATCAGGAGCAGGTCATGCAGATCGTCCGGGATCTGGGCGGCTACAGCATGGGCAGATCCGATCTTGTCCGCCGTGCAATGTCAAAAAAGAAAGAATCCGTCATGGCGAAGGAGCGGCAGAACTTCATTTACGGAAATGAGGCAGAGGGAGTACCCGGCTGCGTGGCTAAGGGGATTCCCGAGAAGACCGCGAACCACATTTTTGATGAAATGACGAGCTTCGCGCGATATGCGTTCAACAAGTCTCACGCCGCGTGCTATGCAGTGGTTGCATTTCAGACAGCCTATCTGATGTATTACTATCCGGATGAATATATGGCCGCGCTTATGACCTCCGTCATCGATAATCCGGGCAAGTGTGCCGAGTATCTGGTCTACTGCAGGGAGATGAAGATCCCCACACTGCAGCCCTCGGTAAATGCGGGATACGGCGTTTTTACCACGGAGAACGGTGCGATCCGCTGCGGAATGTATGCGATCAAGAGCGTGGGCAGAGGTGCGATCGACAATATCATTGCCGAGCGTGAGATGAACGGTTCCTACGAGAGCCTGAAGGATTTTCTGACACGGACCTACGGAAAGGATCTGAATAAGCGGGCGATCGAGAATCTGATCAAGGCGGGTGCGCTCGATCATCTGGGCGGCAACCGCAGACAGTGCATGCAGATCTATCCCCAGATCCTGGATCAGGTGGCAGCGGAGAACAAGGAGACGATCAGCGGACAGATGTCTCTGTTCGACTTCATGCAGCCGGAAATGAAAAAACAGTTCGAGATCCGGATGCCTCAGGTTCAGGAGTTCGATCCGGAGATGAAGCTTGCCTTCGAGAAGGAGGTACTGGGCGTTTATATGAGCGGTCATCCGCTGGACGGCGATGCGGAGCTCCTCAAGAGCCGCATTACCTGCGTGACCACGGACTTTGCTCCGGACGGGGAGAGCGGTCAGCCGAAGGTCAGAGATGAGGCCTTCGAGACCATCGGCGGTATGGTCGCAAATGTCAGGATCCAGTACACAAAAAATAATAAGGTTATGGCATTCCTGGTTCTGGAGGATCTGGTAGGACAGGTTGAGGTGATCGTTTTTCCGAATTCCTATGAGAAATATCGTCCTTACATCAGTGAGGACAGTAAGATCTTTATAGAGGGACATGTTTCCGCAGAGGATGAGAAAGCCTCAAAGCTGATCTGTGACAGGATCTATCCGTTCAGCGAGGTGCCGCGGGCACTCTGGATCGCCTTCCCGGATGGAGAGGCCTGGAGTGCGGCGGAGAGTACCTACCGGTCTCTGACTGCGGATGCCTACGGTAAGGACGAGGTGTTTGTATTTTTAAGAGATAAAAAGCTCTACAAGCGTCTCACGGGAACCATTGAGCTGACTCCGGAGCGGGAGAGAGCCGTCAGGGAGGCATTTGGATCGGAGAATGTCACGGTTCGATACTCGAAGGCGAAAAATCCGGCGGAACGCCGGCGCGGGTACGGCGGCGGAAGACACTGAGGGAAGTCGCAATTTGCTACGGAAAATGTTGAAAAAACGGCTTCACTGCTCTAAAATGAACCTGTATATGTGCAGATTTTCGTACAAAGCAGTGAGTGCAGGATGCCTGTGATCTGCGAGTGGTGAATGGGAGGACCCAAGATATGGCTTCTAGTAAAATAAAAACCATCGGCGTACTGACAAGCGGCGGTGATGCACCGGGTATGAATGCGGCGATCCGTGCCGTTGTAAGGCGTGGTCTTTCCCGCGGTCTTAAGGTAAAGGGAATCCTGAAGGGCTATGACGGCCTGATGGAAGAGACGATCAAGGATATGAGGGCAGCAGATGTATCCGATACTATTGAGCGCGGCGGAACGGTTCTGTATACTGCGCGCTGTGCGGAGATGAGAACGGAGGAAGGTGTCTTAAAGGCGGTGGAGACCTGCCGCAAGCACGGAATTGAGGGACTCGTAGTCATCGGTGGTGACGGCTCCTTCCGCGGAGCGGAAAAGCTTGCCAATCATGGTGTGAACGTAGTCGGTCTGCCCGGCACCATCGATCTGGATATCGCCTGCACGGAATATACCATCGGTTTTGATACTGCTGTCAACACGGCAATGGAAGCGATCGATAAGGTGCGTGATACATCCGCGTCGCATGAGAGATGCAGTATCATCGAGGTAATGGGCAGAAATGCCGGTTATCTTGCACTGTGGTGCGGCATCGCGAACGGTGCTGAGGATATCCTGCTTCCGGAGAAATATGATTACGATGAGCAGAAGATCATCGACAACATCATTGAGAACAGACGCAGAGGCAAGGCACACCACATCATTATCAATGCAGAGGGAATCGGTCATTCCGCATCCATGGCAAGACGTATCGAGGCAGCTACGGGAATCGAGACCCGCGCCACGATCCTGGGTCACATGCAGAGAGGCGGTTCACCGACCGCAAAGGACCGTGTCTATGCATCTATCATGGGCTGTATGGCAGTGGACCTTCTTATGGAGGGAAAGACAAAGAGAGTCGTGGGATACCGTCACGGTGCTTTCCAGGACTTTGATATCAACGAGGCCCTTGCAATGACAAAGGAAATCAGTGACTATGAAGTTGAGATCGCTGCTTCCCTGTCACATAACTATAACAAGTATGATCAGATGAATATGAGCGAGCTCATTACAGAGGAATAAGTGTATTCATTAAAGGAAATCAGACAGCTTGAAAAAAGTAAAAAGGCCCGCGATACGCAGGGCCTTTTTGTCACGGAAGGGCGGAAGCTCTTTCAGGAGGCGCCTGCCGGACAGATCCGGCAGATCGTGACAGCGGCAGGCTTTGAAAAAAGCCATCCGGAGATCGCCGCGATTCTCGACGGAATGCGGAATATTCCCATGCAGAGGAACCTTGCGGACAGCAGATTTGCCTCGGTCTCGGATACGCAGACACCGCAGGGAATTTTGACGGTGATGGAAAAATCCGGAAGCGAGAAGCTGCCGGCCGAAGAGATCCTCGGAGAGATCATGGGCAGGAACAGAGCTCCCTTCTTTCTTCTCCTTGAGAATCTGCAGGATCCGGGAAATGTGGGAACGATCCTGCGCACGGCGGAGGCTGCGGGCGTGGACGCCGTATTCCTCACTGAGGGATGTGCGGATCTCTATGCGCCGAAGACGATCCGTTCTACGATGGGATCTCTCTTCCGGGTTCCCCACTATTATGTGAAAGAACAGGATCTTCCCCCACTGTTTTCTCATTTCTCGGAAGCGGGAGGAAGGAGCTATGCCGCACATCTGAAGGGAGACCGCTCCTATACAGAGTGTGACTATTCGATGGGGACGATGTTTGTCATCGGAAATGAAGGAAACGGGATCACGGACAGAACGGCAGAAGCGACGGATCAGCTGATCAAAATCCCCATGATGGGGCAGGTGGAATCCTTAAATGCCGCCATGGCAGCGGGAATCCTGATGTATGAGGCTGCCAGACAGCGCCGTATATGACAAAGAAAAACGTAAACCGCATCAACGCCGGCCGATGCCGGCAGGGATGCCGATGAAATAACAGTAAGGAGATGCATGATGAACATTAAGGGTCGCAGCTTTTTGACACTGAAGGATTTCACGCCGGAGGAAATCGGCGGACTGATCGATCTGGCAGCAGATCTCAAGGCAAAGAAAAAACAGGGTATTTTCGGAAATTCTCTTGCACATAAAAATGTTGCCCTGATTTTTGAGAAGACATCCACACGAACAAGATGCGCATTTACGGTCGGCGCTGTGGATGAAGGCGGACATCCGGAATATCTGGGAATTCACGATATTCAGCTCGGCGGCAAGGAGAGCGTTGCGGATACGGCACGCGTTCTGGGCCGTATGTTTGACGGCATTGAGTTCCGCGGCTTCAAGCACTCCACAGTCGAGGAGCTGGCACAGTATGCAGGCGTTCCGGTATGGAACGGTCTGACGGACGATTATCATCCGACACAGATCCTCGCCGATTTCCTGACGATCCGTGAGCAGTTCGGTCGTCTGAAGGGGATCAATTTCTGCTTCCTCGGAGACGGCCGCAACAATATGGCCAACTCGTTCCTGGTAGGCTGCGGAAAAATGGGCGTCAATCTGACGATCATCGCACCGAAGAGCCTGTGGCCGCAGGAGGATCTGGTTGAGCTCGCAAAGGGCTATGCGGCAGAGGCAGGATCCACGATCACTATCACAGAGGATATGAATGCGGTTGAGGGACAGGACGTTCTTTACACAGATGTCTGGGCATCTATGGGCGAGGAGGACAAGACAGCTGAGCGCGTCGCGCTGCTGCGTCCGTATCAGATCAACAGCGAGGTGATGGCAAAGACCGGCAAGAAGGAAACGATCTTCATGCACTGCCTGCCTGCAGTAAAGGGAAATGAAGTAACAGAGGAAGTCTTTGAGTCCGAGCAGTCCGTGGTCTTTGATGAGGCGGAGAACCGCATGCATACCATTAAGGCTGTCATGGTCGCAACCATCGGGGACTAAGGAAATCAGATAAGCATGTACAGTCGGAGGGAAAGAGGAGCCGGAGATGAAGCGAAAGGGAATCGGCGGTTACGCGTTTATGTTTCGTATGCTGTTTATCGTGGTAAGCGTTTTGCTTATTGCAGGCTTTCTTTATCTGCTGTTTCGGGGAAGTGTCCGCGGGTATACAGGCACGACACTGATGCTGCTGGGCTGTGCCCTGAATATACATCTGGCTGCATTTTTCGGTTATTACGGGAAGAAAAGAGCCTGGGTCTACGGAGCGGCAGCGAGCCTGATCGTCTTTATCTTTCTTTTTACACTTAACCTATAAAGAAAAACCATGCACAGATGCCCGCAGATGCGGGCATCTGTCTTTCTCTCTCTTTCAGGGGAGAGCAGTGCTTTGCACAGGATTTATACAGAAACAAAAAGGAGACAACATGGAAACACTTTGCGGATCCAGCTGGTATAACAAGCAGTACTACTTTAATCCGGCATTTTCCAAGATTCCGAAGGACGTACAAGATGAGATCCAGATCATGTGCGTGGAATTTACAGAGGATGTGGGAGGTATCCTCACGATCGAATTCGGGGAGGACGGACGCCCGCGCTTCACGGTTCGTGCGGCGGAGGGAGATCAGAGATTCGATGAGATCGGGAGCGAGCTTCGGATCAAACAGCTGCAGAACGAGAAGGAGGAGCTTATGGAACAGCTGACCACCTTCTACAGAATATTTATCAAGGGAGAGGGGCTCTGATGCCGGAAAGAAATCAAGTGCTTTCGTCCGCCGGCGGTGACAGCGAGAGGATACCTGCGGCAGGTCCGGCGGCACTTCTTGCAAAACCGGTCCAAATCGGATCTGTGACCCTTCCGAACCGGCTGGTCTTAGGACCAATGGCAGGGGTGACGGATCAGCCGTTCCGTAGACTCTGCAGGGAGCAGGGCGCGGGCCTTGTTTCCATGGAGATGGTAAGCGCCAACGCCGTAAAGTACGGAAATAAGAAGACCTTCGAGTTTATCAGGATCGCACAGGATGAGCATCCCGTATCGATGCAGCTCTTCGGACCGGATCCGGAGACCATGGTCCTTGCGGCAGAGCGCCTTTATGATATGCCCTATGATATTCTTGATGTAAATATGGGATGTCCCGTGCCGAAAGTGGTGAAAAACGGAGAGGGTTCCGCTCTCATGCGGGATCCGAAGCGTGCGGAGGCGATCGTGCGCGCACTGGTGAAGGCCTCTGATCGTCCGGTGACCGTGAAGATCCGGGCGGGCTTCAATGATAAAGAGAAAAATGCGGTGGAGATGGCAAAGCGCATCGAGGATGCCGGCGCCTCTGCAGTCGCCGTACACGGAAGGACGCGCGAGCAGTACTATTCCGGAAAGGCAGACTGGAGCATTATCCGGGAGGTCAAGGAGGCGGTCTCGATCCCGGTTATCGGAAACGGTGATATCACATCCGCAAAGAGTGCGGAGCAGATGCTTAGCGAGACGGGCTGTGATCTGGTCATGATCGCCCGCGGAGCCAGAGGCAATCCGTGGATCTTCCGGGAATGTCTGCACTATGCCGCAACAGGCGAACTGCTTCCCCGCGCCTCTGTCCGCGAGACGGCGGAGATGATGCACCGTCATATGGATCTGCAGCTCGAGGATAAGGGGGATCACCTGGGACTGCTTGAGATGCGGAAGCATATTGCCTGGTACACCACGGGGCTGCCGGACTCTGCTTCTCTGAGAGAAAAGATCAACCGCGCAGCCACACGGGAGGAGATGGAGGCACTTCTTTCCGCCTGGGTGGAAAGTGCGGCGCAGCGCCGGAGCTGAATGGCGGTAAAAAGCCTTTAAATAAGGGAAAATATTGACTTTTATTTCGTTTCTCTATATAATGCTTTAGTTACTGGGAGAAGGGCTGTGTGCTCATTTTCCCGCAGATGAATCGGTAAACAGTCTGTCTGCGCGGACTGCGGCAGGCAGATGCGGCTCTCGGGAAGTCCCGACTGCCTGGCGTGGCGGCTTTCGTCACGCCGTTCTTACATATAAAAAATGGAGGTAAGGCAATGGCTGACGTCAAGAAGAATATTCTCACATATGCCGGTCTGAAGAAGCTTGAGGATGAGCTGAATGACCTGAAGGTCAATAAAATGCAGGAGATCTCTAAGAAGATCGGCGAAGCGAGAGAACAGGGTGACCTTTCCGAGAACGCGGAGTATGATGCTGCAAAGGATGAGCAGCGTGATATTCATGCGAGAATCACGGAGATCGAGGAGATCCTGAAGCATGCCGAAGTCGTTGTCGAGGACGAGGCAAATACAAACACAGTTAATATCGGATGCAAGGTTAGAATTCTCGACATGACCTTTGATGAAGAGGAAGAGTTTGCGATCGTGGGTTCCACGGAGGCAAACAGCCTGGACGGAAAAATTTCCAATGAATCTCCGGTCGGTGCCGCACTGATCGGCGCAAAGGTCGGCGATGTTGTTGTTGCGGTCCTCCCGAACGGAAACGAGGACAAGTATAAGATTTTGGCGATCGAAAGGAATATCTGATGCCGGAGAATAAGAATAATAAGAAGGATGCAGGACAGGATCTCAATCAGCTGAGAAAGGTCCGAAGAGAAAAGCTCGCAGAGCTGGTCGCGGAAGGAGAGAACCCCTTTGAAATCGTCACGTATGACCAGGAACAGCACAGCACGGAAATTAAAGAAAATTTTGAAGCATTCGAAGAGAAAAACGTTTCCATTGCAGGCCGCCTTATGTCAAAGCGCATCATGGGCAAAGCCGGTTTCGGAAACGTACAGGACCGCGACGGCTCGATTCAGATTTATGCGTCGCGTGATTCGCTTGGCGACGAAGCTTATCGCAAATTCAAGCGCCTTGATGTCGGCGATATCATCGGTGTCAAGGGCTTTGCCTTCCGGACAAAAACAGGGGAGATCTCTGTCCATGCACAGGAAGTAACGCTCCTCTCCAAGTCACTGCAGATCCTGCCGGAGAAGTTCCACGGTCTGACCAACACGGATATGAGATACCGTCAGAGATATGTCGATCTCATCATGAATCCGGATGCAAAGGATGTGTTCATCAAGCGCTCCAAGATCATCAGCGCGATCAGAAGATATCTGGATGCAAGAGACTTCATGGAGGTCGAAACTCCGATGCTGGTCGAAAATGCGGGCGGCGCTTCCGCACGTCCCTTCGTCACACATTTTAATGCGCTGGACGAGGACAAGAAGCTGCGTATCTCCCTTGAGCTCTATCTGAAGAGATTGATCGTCGGCGGACTCGAGAGAGTTTACGAGATCGGCCGTGTATTCCGCAACGAGGGTCTGGATATTAAGCATAATCCGGAGTTTACGCTCATGGAGCTGTATCAGGCATACACAGATTACAACGGAATGATGGATCTGACAGAGGATATGTACCGCACTGTTGCTCAGGAGGTACTCGGATCCACAAAGCTCTCCTACAAGGGTGTTGAGATGGATCTCGGTCAGCCGTTTAAGAGAATGACCATGACCGAGGCTGTCAAAGAGTACAGCGGCGTCGATTTTGATGAGATCAAGACGATCGAAGAGGCAAGAAAGATCGCCGATGAGAAGGGCGTTGAGTATGAGGATCGCCACAAGGTCGGTGATATCCTGAATCTCTTCTTTGATGAATTCGTAGAGGATAATCTGATCCAGCCGACCTTCATCATGGGTCACCCGATCGAGATCTCTCCGCTTACGAAGAAGGATCCGGAGAATCCGGGAAAGGTCCTTCGTTTCGAGATGTACATGAACGGCTGGGAAATGTGCAACGCATATTCCGAGCTGAACGACCCCATCGATCAGCGTGAGCGTTTCAAGGCACAGGAAGAGGCGCTCGCAGCAGGTGATGAGGAAGCCAATACGACAGATGAGGATTTCCTGAATGCTCTGGAGATCGGTATGCCGCCGACAGGCGGTATCGGATACGGCATTGACCGTATGTGCATGCTTTTCACCGGTGCCGAGGCGATCAGAGACGTTCTTCTCTTCCCGACCATGAAGACTCTGGGCGGTAAGAAAAATGAAGAAACCGCTGCAGCTGATGAGAAGACAGGCTTCTTCACACCGAACGAGAAGATCGATTTCTCCAAGGTGAAGCTTGAGCCGCTCTTCGAGGAGGATGTCGACTTTGATACCTTCAGCAAGTCCGATTTCCGTGCAGTAAAGGTCAAGGCCTGCGAGGCTGTGAAGAAGTCCAAGAAGCTGCTTCAGTTTACTCTGGATGACGGAACAGGTACAGACCGCACGATCCTTTCCGGTATTCATGCTTACTATGAGCCGGAGGAGCTTGTCGGCAAAACGCTGATCGCGATCACCAATCTTCCGCCGAGAGCAATGATGGGCATTGAGTCCTGCGGTATGCTGCTTTCTGCCGTTCACGAAGAGGAAGGTGAGGAGAAGCTGCATCTGATCATGGTGGATAATCATATTCCGGCAGGTGCGAAGCTGTATTAATTGCGCCGTTTTGGCTGAAAAATCATAGCTTTTCTTGACAATAAAACTAAGGCACCTTTTGAAAGATAACACTTTCAAAGGGTGCCTTTTTGAATTTCTCCATTTGAAATACTCCTTTGAAATTAATTATTCCACAAGAGTATACACAATGTCATTTAGTTAGTGTCAGAACAACATATTCTCAACGGTTCCACAGAGAT
>JAUNAN010000157.1 GCA_030527595.1 Lachnospiraceae bacterium
GCACCGTCAGACGATGTATGCGCTCAGATGTGCTGCGTTTCCTGCTCGCTGCATGCGCTTATTCGCTCAGGCTCCGGCGCGAACTCGCCCGCAAAGCGGGCTCAGACATGCGCCCCGCCTTCGCTGCTAGCATGCAGCTCCCGACGGAAGCCTCGCAATCATCATTCGCTGCATACATACTTCTTCCGGTGCCTGCCTCACGATCATCAGCTGATGCATACATGCTGCTTCCGGTACTGCCTCACGATTATAATTTGATGCATGCTGCTTTCTGCACACAGAAAAAGGGACGGTGAAAACCATGCGATTTTCACCGTCCCTATTAGATACTGAATCTTAGGTACTGTATCAGTCCGTAATCTTCATTCCGGATTCTTTGTCGAAGAAATGGATCTTAGTTGTATCCAGTGCGAACTTAACTGTATCGCCTGCTCTTGCAGGTGTTCTCGGATTGACGCGGGCTGTCATCTGGCTGCCTGCGAAATCGAAATACAGGAATACTTCTGCACCGAGCAGCTCGTAAACACGGATCGGAGCTGTGATAACGGATGCGGAGAACTTCTGCAGATATTCTTCCTCATCGTGAATATCCTCCGGACGAATGCCGAGAACAGCTGTCTTTCCGTCATAGCCGCCGTCAAGCAGGTTCTTTGCTCTCTCGCCGGTGATCTCGATCTGTGCGTCGCCGACGGTTGCGATTACCTTGTCGCCGACCTTCTTGATTGCTGCATCCATGAAGTTCATCTGCGGAGATCCGATGAAGCCGGCAACGAACTGGTTAACCGGGTGATCATACAGGTTCTGCGGAGTATCGATCTGCTGAACCACGCCGTCCTTCATGACAACGATTCTGGTTCCCAGAGTCATAGCCTCTGTCTGATCATGTGTAACGTAGATGATCGTAGCACCGAGTCTCTGATGCAGCTTGGAGATCTCTGTTCTCATCTGAACACGCAGCTTTGCATCCAGGTTGGAAAGCGGCTCGTCCATGAGGAAGACCTTCGGATTACGGACAATTGCACGACCCATGGCAACACGCTGTCTCTGTCCGCCGGAAAGAGCCTTCGGCTTTCTGTCAAGAAGCTTGTCCAGATCCAGGATCTTAGCTGCTTCCTTTACTGCCTTGTCGATCTGCTCCTTCGGAACCTTGCGCAGCTTCAGACCGAATGCCATGTTGTCATAAACGGTCATATGAGGATACAGAGCGTAGTTCTGGAATACCATTGCGATATCACGATCCTTCGGCTCGACATCGTTCATTACCTTTCCGTCGATCTTCAGCTCGCCGCCGGAAATATCCTCCAGACCTGCGATCATACGAAGTGTTGTGGACTTTCCGCAGCCGGACGGTCCGACGAAGATGATAAATTCCTTATCTGCGATATCAAGGTTAAAATCCTTTACTGCCTTGAATCCGTTCGGATAAGTTTTGTCGATGTGTGAAAGTGAAAGGCTTGCCATCTCTTATTTCCTCCTGACTGATCATGTTTTCTTATTTTTAACCCTGAGGTCAACTTCTCTTTTTGACAAGTATCAGTATAGTTCACGGGAAATAAAAACACTATGGTTGCCCCGCACAAAGATTTACACCTATCCCGGTCACTTTGACGAAATACCGCATACCGCTGCCGGTGTTTTCGTCAAAATATCAGAAATTGCGAATGGCATCCCCGCTCTCATCCACATCGTCGCCGATCCTTGTGATGATCACCTCATATCCGCCGGCGTCTGTCGGGATAAAAACGGTATCGCCGACTTTATGATGCAGCAGCGCCTTTCCCATAGGGGAGTCAATAGAGATCAGCCCCTGAAGCGGTTTGGAACGGATCGTGGTCACAATGCGGAGTGTCTCTGTCTCGTCGTCATCCGGATAAGCGATCTCGATCTCCCTGTCCATCGTCACTTCATCTTCACCTCCGATATTCCGGATCAGATGAGCCGTCTTCAGCATGTTTTCCAGGTAACGGATGCGGCTCTCATTCTGATTTTTCGCCCTCTTTGCCGCATAATATTCAAAATTCTCCGAGAGATCTCCCTGCTCTCTGGCGGTCTTCAGATCATCCAGCAGCTTCGGACGGATCACGAGCTTGCGCTCTGAGATCTCCGCCTTGATCTTGTCAATATCTCCCTGTGTCAGTCTGTCATGCATAATCTGTCTCCTGTTCTCTATTTTGACAGCACGGTCCCAAGCGGAACACCCGTACATTATTCCTCGATCACCTGGATCTCCAGCGCATCAAATTCGATCGTCTCGATGAAGCTGTCCTGACCGAATCTTGTCTTTGCGTGCCGCTGAAAATCCTTCACATTTGCATCCAGCCAGATCGGCTCTGCCAGATCAAATTCCTGACAGATTTCCGTCAGGGCGTGAAATACCTTGTGTGTTCTTGTATCATCGGAGCGGTCCTCAACGACCATATCACGCAGCAGGTGATTGTCCTGCCAGAGCTTTCCCCAGATCCTCATAATTTTCTCATCCTGTTCTGCAATAAATTCGACCGGAGCTTCGAAAATAAAAAACAGCCTTTTCGGCTCCCGGCACATGAAGCACATAATTAAGAGGGGGTATCTGTCCCCCTCTCACAGTCTTCGATACACTCTGTATGCAAGTCATTATAGCTGTGCGGATTGTTTACGTAAAGAAAGATTTTCCTACAGACAATTGCGCGCAAACCGGTCTGCTTGAAATATTTCTTATTTGCGCTATAATGCAAGAAAAATTTAATCGGAGGTACTTCATATGGACTATAGAACAAAGGGCACATGCTCATCAGTGATTCATTTTGATCTTGACGGGAATGTCGTCAGAAATGTCTCTTTCGAGGGAGGCTGCAACGGCAACCTGAAGGGCATCGGAAGGCTCGTAGAGGGCATGGATGCGCATGATGTCATCGAGAAGCTTGAGGGCACGAAGTGCGGCTACCGCCCGACATCATGTCCCGATCAGCTCGCCAGAGCACTGAAGGAAGCTCTTGGCGAATAACGGATAAAAAAGGACTGTCATCACTGTGGATGACAGTCCTTT